>JAGWIL010000382.1 GCA_028866335.1 Rhodospirillales bacterium | reverse complement strand
GAACGGTAGTGCGTGCTCTATGAGCTGCGCGCCGCCGGTAAGGGTATCCTGCATGCCCTGCTTCGCGGCCAATGCGCCCCGCTTGACGCCGGCCATAGTCGGCAGCGCCATAACGTCGGGATTTTCGAGCATTTCGTCGGCAGACATGGGCGCTTCTGGCGTCGTGCCAGCTTCCGGAGCGGCCGGCGCGGCCTGTACGGCGGAATTGACCGCATTCCAGTCAATTGCGCCGGCGCCTGCCGGCGCCCCTTGGGGCGTAGCCGTAGCGGCGTTGACTGCTTTCCAGTCAATTGCGGGCATCAGAAAGCTCCGAGGGCGTCAAGTTTCTGGGCATTCGGCAGCAGCGCGCGCTGCGCGGGCGTCAGGCTCTTGACGAACTGATCGACGGTGCCGGCGGCCGACGCGGCGGCCAGGTTGCGGCCCAGCGTGACGGTAGCAGGGTCAGCCAGGCCGTTGAATTCGCTTACGCGCTGCGGCACCACCTTGGCGTCGCCGCCAGAGTTCAGGGCCGACTGAAGCGCCTTCGCGCGCGCCTCTTTCACGTCGAGCTGGCTTTGCAGCATCGGAATGACCTTGAGCGCGGCGGCATTCGTCATTTCGCCGTGCGGGTTCGCGTGAATCAGTGCCTCAAGCTGGCGATCCGAGCCTGTGCCGCCGACGCCTAGCTGGGTGGTGGCGATCTGATTCGATACCTTCGAGAGAACGTCCTGCGCCGTCTGCGCGCCGGTCATATTGATGCCTGGCAGGTTCGACGCCAGAGCCTTGAGGCGCGCGATTTCCGGCGAGCCGGGGCCGAACTTGTTGGCCGGATCAGCAAACAGGTCGCGCGCGGTATTGAGCAGATCGCGATAGACGCCGATACCGGACGCCTCGCCCTGCGCCGTGGTGTACTGCTTGAGGCCGGTGCCGCGCAACTCGGTATCGGTCGCGCTGGGGCCTGTGACGGTGCGACTGGCGCCCGGCGTAGGAGCGGCGCCAGGCGTCGGCACGCGCGGCGCCGTGAGAGCCGGCGGGATGCTCGCGGCGGCCGGCGGGGCGCCGAGAAGATCGGCGTTGTAACCCGTCGTCGTGCTGCCGTCCGGGTTCGTGATCGTGCCGACAGAGGCGGCGGTCTTGCCGCCCTGCGTCGCCGCGGCCGCTGCGCGCGCGAGCGGGAGCGCGCCGGCCATCGGCGCCACGCCCCCCGGAAGCGCGCCGTTCGGGGCAATTCCCCCCACGGGGTTTGCCAAGTCGGGGATTTTCGGCACAAGGCCGCTCGCGCCGGTGTAGAAATTGTAGAACTCGTTGCCGCCGCGGCGCTCGATTTCGCCGGCCTTGGAAGCCGCCGCCACGTCTGCCTGAAGCGCCATCTGCGGCGTTTTGCCCATCCAGGCGTTGTTTTTGATTTCGTTCGTCGGCGTGGCAAAGCCAATGGCGCCCTTCATGATTTCCGGGCCGGACGGGTCGCCAACTTGCGTCAGGAATTGGCCGTATCGGAAGGCATTCGCCGGGTCGAGGCCGAACATCGAACCGGGACCGCCAGCCACACCGCTAGCCGGCGCGGGGGCGGCGCTAGCTCCGGACGTGACAGGCATACCAGCAGGGCCGGCCCCGCTCATGACGGACGGCGCCGGCGTCATCGGCGCAGCGCCAGCGCCCCCGTCGCCGAACGGGCTGTTGCCAAGCAGGCCGAGCCGCTGCAGCATTAGCTTCTGCTGCATTTTCTTCTGCTGCATCTCCATGCCGGAGTTGTAGCCGGACATTGCGCCGCCCAGGCCGTTAGTCATAGCCGCGCCCATCGTCACCGGCAGCCGCGAGGCGCCAGAGGACGCGAGCAGGCCCTGCGCCAGGCCTAGGAGGCCGGCGTTGTTCGGATCGCTCAGAGCGTCGCCGAGGCCCGAACTGAGGGAGTCAATGAGTCCCATGCTTATCCTTACATCATCGGCCGCGACGTGCGGCCCATCATCGCAAGCAGGCCGGGGAATTGCGCCAGCATGCTCGGC
>JAGWIL010000042.1 GCA_028866335.1 Rhodospirillales bacterium | reverse complement strand
GGTGGCCGAGCGGATCCAGTCGAACCCACCCGACCAGCATGGGTGCGCCGGCTGGTAGCCATCGCTGCGCAGGAGGACACGCCGCGCTAGCGTTAGCGCCGTGACTGACGAAGCACCCTACGAGACCATCGGGTTCCGCGCTCCGGCGAGCATGAGGGCAGCAGCACTCGCCGAGGCGGAGCGGCTCAAGCTCACGCCCGCCGAGTACGGCCGGATGGCCTACGGGCGCCTGCTCGCCGAGGAGCCGTCGCTCGAGGACGCCGAGCCGTGGCGCTCGCCACCGACCAAGAAGGAACAGCGGGCGGCTGCGCGAGCGGCACGGGCCACCGCTCCGTCGACACCCCCTGGCGATGAGCCGCCGCGGCGGAACGCCACCGCCCGACCCCCCGCACCGCTTGCTCGCACGGAGGTTCAGCCGTTGCCGAAGCCGACCGCGGGTCGGCGCAGGCGATGATCCTCGGCATCGTGATCGGCCTTGTGGCCGTGGTCACTTTGACGCTGCTGGTGCGCGACCAGTGAGGTCAGGCGGGGCGCTGCGACACGATGGACTGCGTCGCGCCGACGGCGTTGTAGTGCACGATGAAGTGCCAGTCGGGCTTGCTGCCGGCGACGAGCTCCTCATGGACCAGGTACACGCTCGAGGTCGGCACGGTGGTCGGATCGTCGTTCGCCAGCAGCACCAGCGGGGTGTACGGACCCGCACCGACCGGAAGCGCCTGCAGCACGCCGTCATGGACCTGGCCCACGATGGGCAGCGGCTCCACCGTCTCCCCGGTGACGCTGTCACTGATCGTCTCGGGCAGGCCGGTGGTCGGATCCACCAGCGTGAAGGTCAGCGCACCGCTGGCGGTGGAGCCGTCGGGGTAGGTCACCGGCGCCGCACCCTCGCCGAACGTGATCGTGATCGGGGTCAATGCCATGCCGACAGGCTACCGACGAGCAGGAGAACAGCGTGAGATACCTGAGCAGACCCTACGAGTGCGACGCGATGCGGTGGGAGGGACCGCGCGCCGGTGCGACGTTCCGCGAGATCCAGGAGTGGGGCGCTCCGGTCCATCGACAGGACTCGGGGCCGCAACTCGTGCTTCAATCCGGCGGGCAGCGCCGGCTTGTGGCGCCCGGTGACTGGATCGTCCGCAACGCGGCAGGGGTGTGGTACCGAACGAGCGACGAGGCCTTCCGCCAGGAGTTCGACGTCCAGGCGCCCGAGGCGGACCAGCCCATCCCCGGCTTCGCCTCGGTGACCGCCGAGCGCGTGGCCTTCCGCCGGAACAACGGATCCGGGTGGGAGTGGCGCCACGCCGGTCTCACGGAAGCGGAAGCCAAGGCGGGCGGGTGGGAGCCGCTATACGTGGTCGAGGTCCCGTCGTGAAGGGGCTGATCGACTGGCTGGTGCGGTGCCGGGCGCAGACCGATGTCTACCGGGCCGACGCCTACGGAGGCCGGCCGCGCTGTCGGTACGTTCGCTGGCACCGTTGCCCGCATCAGATCCAGCTCACGGCGAACGACCGGGTGGGGCTGCGGTTCGACTGGCCGAAACGGTGACCAGGATCGCGCAGGTGACCAAGCGGCCGACCGTCGTGTTCGCAGCGGAGAACCTCGAGACCGGCGACGAAGCCCTGGTGCTGACCACACCTATCCGCGTGGGCGGCCGGACTCCCGTGCTGAACTTGGCACAGCGATGGGACGACGAGCACGCGACCCGGCATGGGTCCGAGGCGACGAGGAGGATGAGATGAACCCGTGGATCGCGGAGCCTGAGCCCTGGCGCTGCCGGTTCCTCCACTGGCACCGCTGGCGGGCCACCGTCACGGGTGCCGACCTCTGCACTCGAGTCGGCTGTGTGGCGCTGCGTCGGACGAAGGGTCGTGCCGGCAGGCTCGTCATGGACAAGCTCCCTGGCGAGGACTACTGGGTCACGGTGACGTCGTGGAGTGGTGAGCGGCTGTACGACGGGCCGGTGCCCGTACCCCCGGAGGTCGACCGACTGTCGCCGGAGGACCGGAAGGCTCGACGGTTCCATACCTACGACGTGCGCATCATCGAGTTCAATGAGAGCACCGCCGCCGATGGCTGACGCCGCGCTCGCCGGGCGGTTCGAGGACTGGGGCCTCGTCGACCGCGTCGAGTGGTTGGCGGACTCGCTGGACGCGTTCGTCGACAACGGTCTGCCGCCAGGGTTGGCCGACCTGGCGCTGGCCGAGTGCGCTGCACAACTGCGGGAGGTCGCCGACGAGATTCACGCGGCGGAGCAGGCGGTCGATGCGTTCGCGACGCCGCTCTGTGGCGAACGGTCGCCGGCTCGAGGATCGCTCTGTGACCGACCCGACCGACACCGCGGGGAGCACTCCTGGGAGGCGGCTCGGGCGAAGGCCATGCTGCGCGAGTACGAAGTGCTGGCCACGGTGGAACTGCCGAAGGCGGAACGCCGGGTGACGGCGCTGACGACCACCGCCTACGCGCTGGCCGCGGAGCTCCAGGAGTGGAAGAGCAAGCCGCTGTGGCGGCGCCGGCCGAAGCCGGACCGCGGCTGACGGTTAGTCTCGGGGCATGACCGTCGTCGATGACACCGAAGACCTTCGGTGGCTGCTGGACCTGTCGTTCGACGAGTTCGAGGCGCTGCTGGCCGAACTGACGCCACTGGACCGTGAGGATCTGCTGCTCAAGATCGAGGCGTTGGCGCCGCCGCCCGAACCGTGGAAGCCACTGGCTCACCAGGTACCCCCGTCGCTCGACGACAAATGGTACGGGTGGCTGCTCCTGGGTGGCCGCGGCTCAGGCAAGACCGCCGCCGTGACCCACATGATGAACGACCACGCGCTCGGCCCGCCGTGCTTCGCCACGGGTCCCGTGCCGCACCGGATGGGCATCATCGCCCCGACGCTCGGTGACGCTTCGGCCTCCATCGTGCACGGCGACGACGGCCTGGCGGTGATCAACCCGGACGTGCGCGAAGTCACCCGGAAGGGCGGCACGGTGGCGCTCTGGCCGAACGGTGCGGTGGCCCATCTGTTCGGGGTCCACACCCGCAACGACGTCGACCGGCTCCGTGCCGGCGGCAACCGATGCTTCGACCTGCGCGAGGAGGTCGCCGCCTGGCGCTATCTCGCCGACGGGATGACGCAGGCGGACCTCGGGCTCCGCCGCGGTATCGCGCGCTGGATCGGGGCCACGACGCCGCGCTCGCGACCCACCATCCGCAAGCTCGACGCCTCTCCGCTGGTGAAGGTCTCGCGGGCCACCACGAACGACAACCCGTACCTCAGCGAGTTGGACCGCCAGCGGCTCTACGACCAGTTCGGCAACACGTCGGTCGGGCTGCAGGAGCTCGAGGGTCAGATCATCGACGAGGTCGACGGCGCGCTCTGGCACCAGGAGCTGATCGACCAGTACCGGGTGCTGCGGGAGGAAGTGCCGCGGCTACGCCGGGTCCGCACCTACGTCGACCCCTCCTGGGGGACCAAGAACGACGAGTGCGGCATCATCGTCTGCGGCCTGGGGGTCAACGGCCACGTCTACATCCTGGGCGACCTGTCGAAGCGCACCACGCCCGAGGAGTGGGCCATGATCGCCGCCATCGGCAGGATGCCGCGCAAGAGCACGAAGCCCGGTGAGCGATGGGTGCCCGAAGACCTCGAGCCGCGCATCTGGCACGGGCGGGTGTCCGAACGGGTGGTGGCCGAGAAGAACTTCCAAGGCGAGCAGGTCAAGATGGCGATGAAGCTGGCGAGCCGCGAACTCGATCGACGCATCATCTTCGGGTGGGTCAACTCGTCCCAGGGGAAGCGCCTGCGCGCCGAGCCGGTTCACCTGCTGTACGAGCAGGGCAGGGTCCATCACGTCGGCCAACTGCCGGGACTCGAGTTCCAGATGACCTCGTGGATCCCGCCGGAAGCCGGCGAGGACAGCGGCGACCCCGGTGACCCCGAAGTGGACGAGTCGGGGGAGACCGGCGAGGAGTCGAGCAAGTGGTCGCCGGACCGACTCGACGCCTGCGTCTTCGGCTGCACCGACCTGGCGCTGGGTGCGAGCGCGGCGACGGGACACCTGGAGATCGCCGACGGCCGCGTGCCGCGGGTGCCGATCGAGTCACCGCGCGGTCCGGCGAAGCCACAGGTGGGCCGCATCCCGACCAGCGTGCAGGAGCGCATGGTGCGCCGGCAGTTGGGACGCCCACCATCCGACACCGCGTGACACCCTGGCGTTAGCGTTAGCGTTGTGACCACCACCCTGCGCATGCTGCCGCTGACGGCCCTCCACCCCGACCCCGGCAACCCGCGAGACGACGAGACACCCGACGACGAAATGGTGGAGTCCGTCCGGGAGCTCGGCATCCTCCAAGCGCTGCTCGTCAAGACCGATGGCGACGGGCACCTGATCATCGCCGGGCACCGCCGATGGCGTGCCGGGGTGTTGGCCGAAGTGAAGACCGCCCCGTGCCTCATCGTCGACGGATGGAGTGCGGACCGGGTGCTGGCCGCTCAGATCGCCGAGAACGTCCATCGGCTCGGGCTGAACCCGATCGAGCAGGCGAAGGCGTTGGAACGGCTGCAGAAGTCGGCCGAGGTCAACCAACGCACGGCCGCGGCGATGACCGGCATGACCCAGGGCAACGTGTCCCGGCTGCTCATGCTGCTGCGCCTGACGCCGCAACTGCAGGCCAAGGTGGCCTCGCGCGAGATGAGCATCGACCAGGCGCTCGGGTACAACCGAGCACCGAGCCGGCAGCTCGCCACCCGTGGCGCCATCGACCCGCGGTACGACGAGCTGCGCGACAACGTGAAGGCGTTGGGCGTGGCGCTGGTCAAGGGCGATGACGACGCCCTCGAGGAAGCGGCGATGGCCGCGTTCCGCGTGCTCTCCCACTGGCTCCCCGACGAGACCTCGGGTGGCGATGCGAGGGCCGACGGGCCGTCCAGCAGAGCGCCGACCATCCGGTGCGCCTACTGCCCGAAGCAGCTCCCCGTCGACCATCCCGCCACGGCCACGGAGCGGATCCGTGCGCAGAGCCGGCACCTGCTCGAGTCCGAGCGCTGCCGGTTGCGGCACGAACGGGCCACTCGGAAGACCAGCCGCTCGTGAAGCACCCACTGGACCCCGCCACCCGATAGCATCGGTCCCCGTGGGCGACGGACAGGAGGTAGAGGAAGACCAGCACATCCGACCACAGCCGGAAGTGATCGTGCGGATCGACCTCTATCACCACTTCGACGGCCCGGTGACGCTCGACCTCGGCGACCTCGCTGTTGCCCTGGCCGGTGCACTCACCGTCACCGCCGGAGGCCCGACACCCACGCCGTCGTTGCCAGCACTACTCAAGCTCGTGCCGGGAAGCCCGACACGACTGACCAAGGAGCCACCGCCCATGCCCGACTTCATCCTCGAGGACGACCAGACCGTCCCCTGCTCGATCGTCGTGACCGACGACGCCGGCAACATCGTCTCCGGAGCCGCCGCCGACGCCGGGTCGGTCGCTGCGTCGGTCTCCGACGCCACGATCCTCGACGCCGTCGTGTCGGCCGACCAGTCGTCGGTCCAGGTGACCGCCGTCGGCGCGCTCGGCACCGGCGCCACCGTCACGCTGACCGGCACCGTCGGTGGAGCGCCGGTGAAGGGTTCGCTCGCCGTCGACGTCGTGGCCTCGGCACCGACCGGACTGGGGATCGTTCCCGGGACGCCGACGGTCAAGCCCGCACCGGCGCCCGCGCCCGCACCGGCACCGGCACCGGCGCCCGCGACGACCGTCGCCACGGACCCGGCGAGCGGGCTGCCGCTCTACTCGTTCACCGGCGCGGACCCGACGACGATCGACGCGACGGTCTGGACGGCCGTCGCCGACGTGACCGCCTCGGACGGCTCGCCGCTGTTCACCTTCTCCGGCGACACGGCCGGCCAGCCGCCCACGGGCGCCTCGGCCGAGTGGGTGCCGTACACCGGCACCCCGACGCCGGTCGCCTGACGCTCGACGCCGGTCCCCGAGTCGCCCTGGGCAGGGTGCGGCTCGGGGACCCGTCGCGTCCGGGCACACCGCGCTAGCGTTAGCGCATGACCACCACCACGAAGGACCACACGTCGCGGGGCCACCGGCGACATCTCGCCAACCTCGAGCGCCAGTCGCGCCCGATCCCCGAACCGGGGCACCCGCCGTCCGGACGCCTGGCGGCGTCGCTCGATCGAGCACAGCGGCCCCACTCGCCGGGCAACGTCGTCCGTTCCTTCGGCGGGCCGGGTCGGCGCGGCCACTCGAGCTACGGTGCCACGACCTCGCCCTGGCGGCGCTCGCTGGAGCGCCTGGCGAACCGACGGGCGAAGCTCGCACGCCGGCGGAACCGGCGATGACGGCGCTGTTTGAGGCGTGCGTGATCGCCGCCTACGAGCGCTGCGCGATCGCCTGGGCGGCGCACGAGCAGCACCCGCTCTTCGCCGGGACCGCTGCCGAGAAGACGTGCAAGGTCACGGACCAATGCGACGAGCTGACACATGCCTTCGGCGAGATCATCGACTCTCTGTTCAAGCCGGAAGACGCCGAACGGTGGCTCGCTGCCGGCCCGCCCGACCTGTTGGAGTGGGCGCTGGCCGACCAGGGCGGCGACCGGCTGCGCGACGCCGTCGTGGCCACGCTCTCGTCCGAGGCCTGGTCGCTGATCTTCCCCGTCGACCGGCCGACGCCGGATCCGGTGATGCCGTATGGGTGACCCCGCCATGATCCTCCTGGGGCGCTGATGGCGGCGGACAAGACGGCCGAGCAGGTGCTGGCCGAGCAGGGCTTCGAGCCGCTCACCGCCAAGACCACGATGCGCAGCACACCGTCGTTCCGTGCTCGCATGGAGCAGGCAGCGGCCGAGTGCGCCATGAGCGTGAGCGACTGGCTGCGGGCCGTGGCGACGTCGGCGCTCGAGCTCCACGAGGAACGGGAGCAGCGGATTGCCGCCGGATACGATCCCGACACCGCCGAACCCATCGACGACCTGGTGGCGGTGGCCGAAGACCCGGAACCGGAACCGACACCCGAAGACCTGGACGACTACGCCGCCCGCGTCGATGCCGCGGCTGCTGCGCTCCGGGCGGAGACGCCACCACCGCCACCGCCGCCTGTGGCGCACATCGACCCCCGCGAGTGCGTGCATCCCCTCGGTCGCCGTTCCGGGCCACGCTGCAACGCCTGCGGGTCGCTGATCGGCCAGGTGCGGACCGTCTCGACCACTGGCCGGTACGTCGGGCGGCGCATGTAGCCGGATCCACCGGTAGTGGTGAGTGCGTCGTCTACCCTGGTGTCGATTCACCGAGCCGCCCGAGGAGACCGCGCATGTCGCCACTTGCCACCGCCGTCGAGAAGCAAGGTCTCGCCGCCGAGTTCGGAGCGGTCGTGCCCTCCGGCGTCCCGGCAACGCACACGATCGGTCTCCTGACCGCCGCCACCTGGCAGGCGAGCCACACCTACGCTCTCGGCAACTACGTCATCCCCGTGACGGACTTCGCCGGGCGCGCCCCGGCGACGCTCGGGCGGGTGTTCAAGTGCACCACCGCCGGGACGAGCGCAGCGGCCGAGCCGACCTGGCCGTCGACCGCGGCGGGGACGGTCACGGACGGCACGGTCGTCTGGACGGAGATCTCGACCGAAATGGCGACCGGGACGGTGACGGCCGTCGGGTCCCTCGAGCAGGCGGGCTCCGGCTACTCGCGACCGACCGTGGTCAACAACGGCACGAACTGGGTGCTCCAGACCGGCGGCGACCCGGCGTCCGTGCTAAACCTGGCGGACCTGGCGTTCGGGACGACGACCGCCGCCTGGGAGCAGATCATCGGCGGCGTGGTCTACGACGCCGTCCCGACGAACGTCCGCGCCTGGGGGCTGCTCGACACGCCGAGCACGGTCGCCGCAGGAGTCGGCGTCGCCGTGATCGTCCCGGCGGGACAGTTCGCGGTCACCCTGGTCTGATGGCCGTCGTCACCTACGACGTCGAGGACTCCGTCGCTCACGCCGGACAGACGATCATCGACAGCACGGACATCGCGATCGTCGCGGCGATGAGCCAGCAGACCGGGTGGGCGGTCAGCCAGGTCACGCCGATCACCGCGCCAGGCACCGGCATGACGATCGCGGCGGGCGGCGGTAGAGCCGTCCTGCTCGGAGCCGCTTCGGCGGCGGCGGGCGCATCGGTGGCCGTCCCGGCATCGAACCCGAGCTACGACCGGCGCGACCTCATCACCTGGGATCCGGTCAACGGCTGGGTGGTGACGATCGGGCCGTACTGCGCGGCCAGCGGTTGGACCCCGGCGAGCGGCGTCTACGGGCCGCGCAAGGCGGCGGTCCCGGCCGGAGCGATCGGCTACGGCGAGGTCTACGTCAAGGCAGGAGCCACGGTCCTCGTCGCCGCCGACTGCACGGACAAGAGCGGTGAGTTCGCGTTCACGCCGAACGCCGTCGTCCCGATCCTGTCACACTCCCTCTTCCGCTAGGAGCAGCCATGCCCGAGTTCAACCCCGTGTTCGCCACGCTCCCGCCGTACGCCGCGACCGTGTACCTCGGCTCGGCGCCGGTCGATGCGAGCTTCGTCACGCCGACGGCGCCCATCGACATCTTCCAGTCGCCGCCGAGCGGCAGCGGGTCGCTGATCCGCGAGGTCGACGTCATCGTCGCCGCCGCGTCGCTGCCCGTCGGCAACCCGCAGATCAACCTCTGGCGCTACGACGGGACGACGAACTGGCTGGTCGCCACGATCACGGTCAACAGCACCTGGACGCCCGGCCTGCCGCACATCATCCCGTTCAACATCAAGCGGCTGAACAAGGGCGACAAGCTGCGGGTCTCGTCGGTGACCGGACCGCTCAGCGTGTTCGTGAACGTGGAGAAGGCCGACTTCTGATGGACGGCGCGCTCTACGGGCTCGAGGACTCGGAGGTCAACAAGTACGACCCGAAGTTCGACGGCATGGGCGTGTGGGGCCGGTGGCCGACGTTCGGCATCGGCGGCGTGCTCGGTTCCAACGCGACCACCCCGCAGCCAGCGCTCGACCGACCGCCAGGCGGCGACGAGCCGTACTTCTCGCGCTACCTCTACGGGATGACCGGCGTCGTCGTGAACGGGATCCGCCGGGACATCTACGGCGGACCATCGTTCGTCTCGGACCGCTTCGTTACCTTCGATGTCGAGGACCTGCAAGACGCGACGGTCGGACCGATCGACTACCTGGCGCAGAGCGCCTACACGATGGAGGCGAACATCGGCGAGCTGGCGACGGCCGGGTTCGTCGTCCCGTCGACGACGGTGGCCGCGGGCTCGAACGGGGTGTCGCTCGCCACGCTCGCGGCTGGCACCGCGCTCAACCTGGCCGCAGTGACCGGCTTCCCGAACGCGGCGAACGAAATCACCATCGCCACGTCCGGCGGCACGGCCACGCTGTCCTACACCGGCGTCAGCGGCAGCACGCTCACCGGCATCGCCATCGTCAGCGGCACCGGGACGTGGACCGTGGCAACCGGCGGGCTCGTCGAGCTGATCGTTACCGTGTCGATGCTCACGGCCGGGACCGTGCCCCTGCAGCTCACGTCGGCGGTGGGCTTCCCGACGACGGCGAACATCGTGTCGGTCGGGACCTCGGCAGGTGTCGCCACGCTGTCCACGACCGGCGTGTCCGGCAGCGACCTCACCGGCATCGGGCTCGTGAACGGCACCGGCTCGGCGACGGTCGCACCGAACGCGCTCGTCGCATCGCTCGAAGGCAGCGTGGCGAGCGGCGCGTTCAACATGCCGTTTACGGGCATATGGGCGTCGTCGCAGCTCTGGACCGTCGTGCCGACGCAGACGCTCGGCATCAACTACTACCAGGGCACGTTCTTCTTCCCCCGCGACGACGCCGGCTGGGCGGCGAACCCGAACACGATCATCTTCGCCGTGAACCGGATCAGCGACCTCATCGTCGAAATGTCCGGGCCGCTCCCGGCGACGAGCACGCTCCCGGCCGGGACGATGGCCTTCGTCAACTACGACATCGCGAACGTCTACCTCAGCCCCGAGACCTTCGTCGTCGACTACCACGATGTCACCGTGGGCGACGGTGCGGGCTCGGGCGTGATCACGGACCTCATCGGCTACCGGATGGGGCTGCACGTCGCCACAGGGGCGACGGCGACCAACGTCTACGGCGAGGTCATGGACGTGCTGCCGACACCGGCGGGCGGCGTGCAGTTCGGCTACGTGAGCAGCTACGACAACGCGTTCG
>JAGWIL010000381.1 GCA_028866335.1 Rhodospirillales bacterium | reverse complement strand
TGAAACCCGCCATGCACGAAGAATGCCTGCCCTGCTTCAAGCCAGATTGGTGCGGCCATAATCTCGGCCTGCGTACGCGCGCGCATTTCATCGGGCAGCGTCGTCAGGGTTCGTATGGTTGGCTCGCCCCGCACTTTGTCGCCGCGCAAGGCCCTGGCCAGCTTGAAGTCGTGGTTGCCCAGCAGAAACAGCCCGCGTTTTTCATCCAGTAGCCGAAACATAATGCGTAACACGCCGGGCGTATCCGGCCCATCATCCACCAGATCACCAAGCTGGATCAGAAACCTGTCTGTCGCCGCCGCTGCGGCGAAAGCCCTGGAATCGCCATGCACGTCTCCCACAATTCGGAGCGGTATTTTAGGCGGGATCATGCAGTTCATCCCGGCGCGTTTTCACGGCATAACACATTACAAAATAAAGATGGGACGCTCATAAACAACACGCAAGAGCGTTCTGTTCAATCCGCGCCGGTGCTGCCCTTTAGTGTCGCATAGGCGTCCAGCGCAGCCTGCCTGCCATCAGCGGGTAGCACCAGGGGCCGAGGATAATTGCCCCCCAGCTTCACGCCGCATTGGGCCAGAAGCGCTGCATCGCTCTCCCATGGCGTATGGATATGCGCATCCGGCAGTTTTTTAAGCTCTGGCACAAAGCGCCGCACATAAGCGCCCTCAGGGTCGAACTTCAGCCCCTGCAGCACGGGATTGAACACACGGAAATAAGGTGCCGCATCTGCCCCGCACCCCGCCACCCATTGCCAGGAGGCACCGTTCGCGGCCTCATCCGCCTCGCACAGGCAGTCCCAAAACCACGCCTCGCCTTTTTGCCAGGGCACCAGAAGATGTTTCACGAGGTAGGAGGCGCAGATCATCCGCACGCGGTTGTGCATCCACCCCGTCTGCCATAGCTCGCGCATTCCGGCATCCACGATGGGAATCCCCGTCCGCCCCTGCTGCCAAGCGGCCAGATGCCCCTTGCGCTCATGCCACGGAAATTCCTTGAATTCCTTGCGGATCGGCGCTTCGCGGATATCCGGGTGCTGCCAAAGCAAATTAATGGAAAACTCCCGCCAGAGCAGCTCTTTCAGGAAGGTTTGCACCCCCTTGCCATCTCCCGCCGCCTTCGCTTTATGCCAGGCAACCCGCGGCGAGATTTCCCCGAAATGCGCGTGCGGCGAGAGCTTGGATGTGCCTGTGCGGCCTGGAATATCCCGCGCCGTGGCATAATCCTGCACCGGCCCGGCCAGAAAATCCTGCAGGCGTTTATGTGCACCGGCTTCTCCGGGCGTCCATTCCGCGCGCATTCCACCCGCCCAATCCGGTTTGCTGGGCAACAGGTTCCAGGCTTCCAGATTTTCACCCTTGGCCCTCACACAGTTCAACGCCTTGGGCACCGGCAACGCCTCCTCCGGCACACCAGCTTCCTGGCAGGCTTTGGAGAACGGCGTGAACACGCCATAAAGCCCGCCTGTTTTAGTGGTGATGCGCTCCGGGGCAAATAATGAAGCGGAAAGATGCCGATGCAGCCCGCAATCTTGCTTTTTCAGCGCCGCATCTAGTGTCCGGTCAGCCTCGCGCCAGAAGGGTTCATAAGCGCGTGCCGCGTGCACGGCGGTAATATCATGCGCCTTCACCAGCCCGGCGATAATCTCAACCGGCTCGCCCCGGCGCAACGTAAGCTGGCCGCCGCGTGCCACGATATCCGCCTCTAACGCCATTAGCGAATAATGCAGCCACCAGCGGCTCGCCGCCCCGGCACGTTCATCCAGAATGTAGAGCAGCAGCACATCCTCGCCGCTTTCCACCGCCGCGTGCAAAGCTGGGTTATCGGCCAGCCGCAGATCGTTACGAAACCAGACGAGACGCGCCATGGCCTAAGCCACCTCGGCCAGCCGCCCCAATTGCTCCAGCGCAAAGGAATAAAGTTGATCCTGCCCTAGCAGAAACACCCGCAAGCCACGCGGAAACAACCGGGCGATGGCCGGGTCGCGCACATCCAGCCC
>JAGWIL010000041.1 GCA_028866335.1 Rhodospirillales bacterium | reverse complement strand
TTTACCCTTCAGGGCGACCAGGCCAAGCTGGCGCAGATGCAAGCCGCCGCCGGGCAGCAATTGGCAAAGCTGAGCGGCGACCCGGATATCGACCCCACAAAAACCCCGGAATATTTAAGCGCCTTGGCCAATCTCAACCAGGCTTTGCTTAACCAGAGCCACAGTGTGGTGAACGCGCCATTTGCGGGCAGTGTTACCCAGGTTGAACAATTGCAGCCCGGCATGTTGCTGCCTGCTGGCACCGCCGCTTTCGGGCTGGTGTCGGACAGTGATGTGTACGTTACCGCCCAGCCGAAGGAAGACCAGCTCACCTGGGTGCGCACCGGCCAGAGTGTCAACATCACCGTGGATACTTACCCCGGCCAAAGCTGGAAGGGCGAGGTGGAAAGCATCGCCCCGGTTTCCGGCTCTGAATTTTCAGTGCTGCCCGCTCAGAATTCCTCCGGCAACTGGGTGAAAGTGGTGCAGCGCATCCCTGTGCGGATTAAAATTCTCTCCGGCCCGGCGGGTTTGCCGTTGCGCGCTGGCATGAGCACCGAAATTTCCAT
Source organism: Rhodospirillales bacterium (assembly GCA_028866335.1). The sequence goes on along the minus strand of JAGWIL010000041.1, from coordinate 9,751 downwards.
CGACACTCGTCATCACCGGCATCTGTCGGATTTGTTCTAATGGCCGAAGATGCGGCAACGGAGGTTCCGAATAGGGGCATCATCACCGTCTGCTTGATGATTGCGACGCTGATGCAGGCGCTGGATTCCACCATCGCCAATGTGGCGCTGCCTTATATGCAAGGTTCGCTTTCCGCCTCTTACGATCAGATCACCTGGGTGCTTACGTCTTATGTCGTTACCGCCGCGATTATGACAGCGCCGGTGGGCTGGCTGGCGGCACGGTTCGGCACCAAGAACCTGTTCATCGTCTGTCTGGTTGGGTTCACAGTTACCTCCATGCTGTGCGGCATTGCACAGAGCTTGACCGAGATGGTGCTCTACCGCTTGTTGCAAGGCGCTTTTGGCGCGGCTCTGGTGCCGCTTTCACAATCGACCCTGCTGAACATCTACCCGGCCGAACAGCGCGGCGCCGCCATGTCCATCTGGGGCATGGGGGTGATGGTGGGGCCCATTCTGGGGCCGACTTTGGGCGGCTATCTCACTGAGGATTTCAACTGGCGCTACGTGTTCTTCGTCAATCTGCCGTTCGGCATCGCGGCAGTGGCGGGGCTGGCCCTGCTAATGCCCGGCGGCAAGCCGCGCCAAACGCAAGGCGGGTTCGACTGGACAGGCTTTGCCGTGCTCTCTCTCGGGCTTGGCGCGCTGCAATTGGCGCTGGACCGAGGCGAGCAGCTCGACTGGCTGAGTTCCGATACCATCATCGCCTCTTTCGTGCTGGCTGGACTCGGTTTTTATCTCTTCATCGTGCACATGTTCACCGCAAGCCGCACATTCATTCCGCGCGAAATATTCGCGGACCGTAATTTTGCCGCGGGGCTTATCACCATGTTTCTGGTCGGCATGGTGCTGCTGGCATCCTCAGCACTACTCGCACCGTATCTTGAAAATCTCGATAATTATCCGGTGGCCACGGCGGGGTTGGTTATGGCGCCGCGGGGGCTTGGCACCATGTTTGCCATGCTGGTGGCGGGGCGGCTTACCAACCGGGTGGATCCCAGATTGCTGATGCTGTTTGGCTATATTCTGCTCGGGCTTTCGCTTTACATGCAGGAAGGCTGGACGCCGGATGTTGGCGAATCTTACATGATCACCACCATCGTTGTGCAGGGCACGGGGCTTGGCCTTGTGTTCGTGCCGTTGCAGGTGGCGGCGTTCTACACGCTGGAACCAGCCTTGCGCACCCAAGGCACGGCCTTGCTCAGCCTGCTGCGCAATGTGGGCAGCGCCATTGGTATTTCAGTTACCTCAGCGCTGCTGTCGCGCATGACGATTTACGTGCACGCCAATATTATGGCGCATATCACGCCATTTTCGCGCGTGTTGCAGGCAGGCGGGGCCGTAAGCCGCATGTGGAACCCGGCCACGAAAAGCGGTGCCGCACAATTGGACTCGCTCGTTACCACCCAGGCGCAGATCATCGCCTATATGGACGATTATAAATTCATGTTTCTGGCCACCATGCCAGCAGCGCTTTGCTTGCTGCTGATGCGTGGCCCGCAACGCGCGGGCGCACAAGCACCATCGCCCGCTAAAGCGCCTTCGCCAGCTCAGGAAGCACGGTAAACAAATCGCCCACCAGGCCGTAATCGGCAATCTGGAAAATTGGTGCGTCTTCATCCTTGTTGATGGCGACAATCACTTTCGAGTCCTTCATGCCCGCCAGATGCTGAATGGCACCGGAAATACCCACGGCGATGTAGAGCTCGGGTGCCACGATCTTGCCGGTCTGGCCAACCTGATAGTCGTTCGGCACGTAACCCGCATCCACCGCCGCACGGGAGGCACCAACAGCAGCGCCAAGCTTATCCGCAATCGGCTCGATCAGCTTGGTAAAGTTCTCGCCGTTCTGCATGCCGCGTCCGCCGGAGATGATGACCCGCGCCGCGGTCAGCTCCGGCCGTTCAGATTTTGAAAGTTCCTCGCCGATATAAGCCGATTTATCATCATTCCCGGCGGCGGCCACATTCTCAATAGCAGCCGAGCCACCCTCGGCGGCCACCGGGTCGAACGACGCGGCGCGGACGGTGATCACTTTCTTTGCATCGGCGGATTTCACCGTGGCCAGTGCGTTGCCCGCGTAAATCGGGCGCACGAAAATATCGGCATCCACTACTTCGGAAATATCGGAGAGCGGCTGCACATCTAGCAATGCGGCCACGCGCGGCAGCACATTTTTGCCGGAAGCCGTGGCGGCCTGGAGAATATGGCTGTAATTGCCAGCAAGCGAAACAATCAACGCCGCCATTGGTTCAGCCAGATGGTGGGCATAAGCAGCATCATCCGCCAACAAAACCTTCGCCACGCCGGAAATTTTCGAGGCCGCTTCGGCAACCGCGCCAACGCTTTGGCCCGCCACCAGCACATGCACCTCGCCCAGCTTGGCAGCAGCGGCAATGGCAGAGCGCGAAGGCTGTTTAATGCCCTCGGCATCGAAATCCAGAATAACCAGAGAGGCCATGGTCAGATCACCTTTGCTTCGTTGCGTAGCTTGTCCACGAGGGCGGCCACATCCGCCACCTTCACGCCGGATTTACGCACCGGCGGCTCGGCAACGCTCATAACGGTCAAACGCGGCGTGATATCCACGTTCAGCTCAGCGGGTTTGAATGTTGCGATTTCTTTCTTGCGCGCCTTCATAATGTTGGGCAGCGAGGCATAACGTGGCTCGTTCAGACGCAGATCAGCGGTGATGACAGCGGGCAGAGCCAGTTTCACCGTTTCCAGCCCGCCATCCACTTCGCGAGTAACACTGGCGCTGCCATCGGCAATTTCCACCTTGGAGGCAAAAGTACCCTGCGGCCAGCCGAGCAAGGCCGCCAGCATCTGGCCGGTGGCGTTCATGTCGTCATCAATGGCCTGCTTGCCGAGAATGACCGCGCCAACGCCTTCTTTCAGCGCCACTTCCTTCAGAATTTTTGCCACCGCCAGCGGCTCCACTGCCGCATCGGTTTCCACCAGAATGCCGCGGTCGGCCCCCATGGCCAAAGCGGTGCGGAGGGTTTCCTGCGCCTGGGTCACGCCGATGGAGATGGCGATAATCTCGCTCGCAATGCCCTTTTCCTTCAGGCGCACGGCTTCCTCAACGGCGATTTCATCGAACGGATTCATCGACATTTTAACGCCAGCGGTCTCAACACCGGAATTATCCGGTTTCACGCGAACCTTGACGTTATAGTCGACCACTCGCTTCACGGCGACCAGCAATTTCATCGTAGCATACCTCTGAAATTCCCCAGCTTAGGGGGTGAACCTTGATATGGCATGTTTCCAGCCCTGAAAAGCCCCTACTTAAACCCAGCAAGCCGCGCCACTGCGTCTTCAATATCGGCCAAGGGGGCGCAATAGCTAAACCGCACAAAATCTCCGCCGCGCGCCGCGTCAAAATCCAGCCCCGGCGTGGCGGCGATGTTATGGCTGGCAAGAAGCTGGTCGCAGAAGGCAGCACTATCCACCTCACGGTCCGAAATATCCGCGTAGATGTAGAAAGCGCCATCTGGCGGCGCGAAGCTGGCAAAGCCTGCCGCCGCCAACCCTGCCGTGAGGATGTTCCGTGCTGCCTGGTATGTGGCGCGATTGGCCTCCAGCTCCTCCCCGCAGGCAAACGCTGCTTCCGCCGCGATCTGCGCGATATGCGGCGGGCAAATAAACATATTCTGCGCCAGCCGCTCGGTCACGCGCACCAAATCCTCCGGCAGCACCATCCAGCCCACGCGCCAGCCGGTCATGGAAAAGTATTTGGAAAAGGAGTTCACCACTATGGCGCTTGCCGAGAATTGTGCCGCCGAAGCCTGGGGCTTGCCGTAGGTGAGGCCGTGGTAAATTTCGTCGGAAATCAGCCTTATGCCGTTATCGTCGCAATAGCGGCACAGCGCTTCCAGCTCGGCCGGGGCCAGCATGGAGCCTGTGGGGTTGGCCGGGCTGGCGAGGATCAACCCTTGGGGTTTTTCCGGCAGGGCGTCCAGCATTTCAATTGTCGGCTGAAACCCGGTTTCAAGGCCGCAGGGCAGCACCACCGGGCGCATGCCAAGGGCAGTGAGCGTGTTCACATAAGGCGGGTAATAGGGTGCAGCCAGAGCCACCTGGTCGCCCTGGTCGAAGCTCGCGAGAAACGCCAGGGAAAACGCGCCGGATGCCCCAAGTGTCACGGCGATGCGTGTGGCGGGCAGCTCCACGCCATACCAGTCCTGCATGTGCCGGGCGATGCGCGCGCGGAGCGAAGGGCGGCCCAGCGCCTCAGTATAGCCCAGCGCGTCCCCGCTTTGCAGCGCCGCCTGCACGGCAAGTTTCGCGCCGCTCGGCAGGCCGGTGCCGGGCTGGCCCACCTCCATGCGCAATATTTTCGGCGCGCCGGGGGGCAGGCTGGCGGCCCGCTCATTTGCCGCCCGGGCCACATCCATCACCCGGAACGGCGGCACCACTCGCCCGGCGCCGAGTTTCATGGCGTGGTTTTACCGCCCGCCGATGGCAAGGCCATTACCGCCCGGTGCGGCGCTGGCGCGGCAGCTTGCCTCGCCGCCCGGCACAGTGCCGGGGCAGGAGATAACATTCGCCCGGCCTGGTTCCGGAACCGGCTGGTTCTGCCCGGTAAGCGCATTGGCAAGGCCGATTCGGGCCGCGTCGGCAGCTTCATTCTGGCCGGTGCCGGACGCAGCAGCGCGGAAAGCGTAGCCTCCCGTGGTATAGGCCATGGCAGCGGCGAGGTCCGGCGTGGGGCTGGTGCGCGGGGAGGCCGCCAGCAGCACGCCAGTGCCAGGGGCCACGCGCCCAGTGCCGAACAGATTGTTCATCGAGGTGACGCAGATCACCGCGCCGCCCTTGTTGTCCAGCGCCATGAAGCTGGCGGAAGCGGGCAGCGCCGCGCTTTGGCCAGCGGTTTCAGGCAGGCTCGCCACAGCGTAGCCGTTCTGGCTGGTGGTGTCAGGCGTGCCGTATTGCGGTATGGCGTTCAGCAGGTCTTGCGCGGTTAGCCCGCCGCCCGCCGTATCGGCGGCACTGCTGAATTGCGCGGCATTGGCCCCGGCATAAAGCCCGTTCACCCCGTTCACGCGCAGGTTTTCCAGCGTGGTGGCAAGGTCAGGTTGCTGGAATGTTGCGCCTTCCGCCAGCATTTGCCCGCCGGGTGCAAAAATGGCGGCGGCTTGCGGGTCCGCCAGCAGAGCATTGCCCACCACGCCGAGATCAGCTTCCAGCGCCTGAGATACCTGTGCTCCACCGGCAAGGCGCTCAGCGGGCACTATCACCGCTGATTGCGGCAACTGGCCGTAACGCGCCTGCATGGCCAGTAACCCGCGCGCCAGCAATGGCACCGCCGCCGGGCGGTCCCCGGCATTTCCTGCCGGTGCCCCCGCGGGGAAGCTCAGCATAACCGGCTGCTGCATCTTGCCGTTGGCATCGGGCATCTTAATCAGGCAGGCTCCGCCGCCGCCCAAACCCCCGCGTGAGGGCAGTGTAACAGCCTGGGCAAAACCTTCCGCCGCCGCCGCATCCACCGCGTTGCCGCCATTGTTCAGAACATCCCGCCCGATAAGGGCGGCCTGCGGCTCATCCGCCACCGCGTAGCCAAACACGGAGGACATGGCACCAGAGCTGCCCCCGCCGCCACTGTTCAGCCCGAAAAGCTGGTTGCCAATGGTATTGGCGGTTCCGCAACCGGTTAACAAAATAACTGAGGCGAGGGCGCTGAGGCGATAAAGGCGGTTCTGCAAGCTGAATAACCCTTGAGACACTGACCCGGCCTGATTAGCCGTGAAACACCGCGCCCGCAACGCTGGCCTACCCCGGCGGTGCTGCGGGCTTTTCCAGGAACACCACATCGCGCGGGCGGCGCTGCAACACTTGCCCGCCATCGATCACCATGGTCTGCCCATGATAGGCCGGGCTCGCCAGAATAAAATCCACCGCATTCAAAATCTGTTCCGGCGTGCAGCCCATGCCCATGGGGTTGTTGCGGCGGCTGCGCTCGAACGCCTCCTCTGTTTGCAACCCGCTGATGAGGGTGATGCCGGGGGCGATTCCCGCCACGCGCAGGGTGGGTGCCAAAGCCATCGCCTGCATCTGCACCATGCCCTGCAATGCCACTTTGGTGAGGGTGTAGGAGAAATAATCCGGGTTCAGCCCGAATACCTTGTTGTCCACAATGCTAATTGCCAGCCCCTGCGCGCCGCGCGCGGCAAGGGCTGCGTGCAATTTCTGCGTCAGCAGCACGGGGGCGAATAAATTCACCCGCATCTGCGCTTCCAACGCTTCGGCGGTGACGCTCTCGGCCGTGTCGTACGCAAAGCTTGAGGCGTTGTTAACCAACAGCTCCAACGGGCATATGGCCTCGCATTCCTCATGCAGCCGTGCCACTGCCTTGGCATCGCCAAGGTCGGCCTGCACGGGCGTTGCCTTTCCGCCAGCGGCGATAATCTCCGCCACCACCTGGCGCGCGCCATCGGAGGAGCCATGGTGATGCACGAATACATGCCAGCCCTTAGCACCCAGATGCCGGGCAATAACCGCGCCCAACCGCCTGCCGCCGCCGGTAACAAGGGCGCCCTTCATATTGTTCTCTCCTGCATGTGTTGGGGATAGACGAGACCGCCCTAAAACCCAAGCCCGGCGCTTCGATCGATGGGGTTTATAAAATCTATTATCCGATAGGTTTTATAGGATATGGGTGATTATGCCCCGCCGCCAGCTCCAGGGGTAAAAATTTTGTCCCACAGCAGCCGGATTTACATGAGGATTTTCGCATTTGTATGCGGCTATCGCGCGTGCCAAGTACATGCGCAGTTTGAGATGGAGACAGGTTGGATGCAAGCCGTGGACGCGAAGATAAGCTTGACGCATTTGCAGCGTCTGGAGGCTGAATCCATCCACATCATGCGAGAAGTGGTGGCGGAAACCGAGAAGCCGGTGATGCTCTATTCCGTAGGTAAAGATTCAGCGGTGATGCTGCATCTGGCGCGCAAGGCGTTCTACCCCGCCCCACCGCCCTTTCCGCTGCTGCATGTGGACACAACCTGGAAGTTCAAAGCCATGTATGAGCTGCGCGACCGTATGGCGCGCGAAAGCGGCATGGAGCTGCTGGTTTATCAAAACCCCGAGGCCAAGGAAAAGAACATCAACCCGTTCGACCACGGCCCGCTGCATACTGATATGTGGAAGACCGAAGGGCTGAAGCAGGCGCTGGACAAATACGGATTCGACGCGGCTTTTGGCGGCGCGCGGCGCGATGAGGAGAAAAGTCGCGCGAAAGAGCGCATCTTCTCCTTCCGTTCCGCCAACCATCGCTGGGACCCGAAAAGCCAGCGCCCGGAGCTGTGGAACCTTTACAATGCCCGCAAAAACAAAGGCGAGAGCATTCGCGTATTCCCTATTTCCAACTGGACCGAGCTGGATATCTGGCAATACATCCATCTTGAGAACATCCCCATCGTGCCTTTGTATTTCGCGGCGGAGCGGCCGGTGGTGGAGCGGGACGGGCTGCTGATCATGGTGGATGACGAGCGTTTCCGCTTCAACCCCGGTGAGGTTCCGGTGCAAAAATCTGTGCGCTTCCGCACGCTGGGTTGCTATCCGCTCTCGGGTGCGGTGGAGAGCAATGCGCATTCCATCACCGAGGTGATCCAGGAAACCTTGCTTACCACCACCTCCGAGCGCCAGGGCCGGGTGATCGACAAAGATGCTGGCGGTGCCAGCATGGAAAAGAAGAAGCAGGAGGGATATTTCTGATGAGCGACACCCAGGAAAGCTCCTACAAGGCCGATGCGCTGATTGCGCAGGATATCGACGCCTATCTGCTCAAACACCAGCATAAATCGCTACTGCGCTTCATCACCTGCGGCTCGGTGGATGACGGTAAGTCCACCCTCATCGGGCGGCTGCTTTATGATTCCAAGATGATCTTCGAGGATCAGCTTGCCGCACTGGAAGCCGATTCCAAAAAAGTCGGTACGCAGGGGCAGAATATCGATTTCGCGCTGCTGGTGGATGGCCTCGCCGCCGAGCGCGAGCAGGGTATCACCATCGACGTGGCGTATCGTTTCTTCGCCACTGAGCGCCGCAAATTCATCGTGGCGGACACACCTGGCCATGAGCAATATACGCGCAACATGGTCACCGGCGCTTCTACGGCAGACCTCGCGGTGATTCTCATCGATGCGCGCAAAGGCGTGCTCACGCAGACGCGCCGGCATTCCTATCTCGCTTATCTCATCGGCATTCGCCACATCGTGCTGGCGGTGAACAAAATGGATCTGATCGGCTACGACCAGGATAAATACGACGCCATCGTGGCGGAGTACCGCCAGTTCGCGGCCAGCATTGGCATCGAGCATTTTACCCCCATGCCGATCTCTGGCTATGCGGGCGACAACATCACTTCACATTCGCCGAACACGCCATGGTATGATGGCGTACCTTTGGTTGAATTTCTGGAAAATGTGGAGCTTGATGTAACCGCTGACCAGGCCAAGCCGTTGCGTCTGCCGGTGCAATGGGTGAACCGCCCGAATCTCGACTTTCGTGGTTTTGCCGGGCAAATTTCCAGCGGCGTGGTGAAGCAGGGCGATGAAATCCGGGTGCTACCCTCGGGCAAAACCTCCAAGGTCACGCGTATCGTCTCGTTGGATGGAGACCTGCACCAAGCCGTGGCCGGGCAATCCGTCACTTTGTGCTTCGCTGATGAAATCGACTGCTCGCGCGGCGATGTCATCACCCCGGCGGATGCGCCGGTGCAGGTGGCGGACCAGTTCGAGGCCACCATCGTCTGGATGGCCGATGAGGCAATGACCCCTGGCCGCGCGTATTGGATCAAGCTCGGCACGCAAACGGTTTCTGCTTCCATCCATGCGCCGAAATATCAGATCAACGTCAACACGCTCGAACATGCGGCGGCGAAGACGCTGGAGTTGAATGCCATCGGCGTTGCCAACATCACGACGGATCGGCCGATTCCCTTCGAGCCGTATGAAAAGAGCCACGCGCTGGGCGGGTTCATCATCATCGACAAGATGACCAATGCCACCGTAGGGGCCGGGATGCTCAGCTTCTCGCTGCGCCGCTCGCAAAATGTGCACTGGCAGGCGCTGGATGTGTCGCGCGAGGTTCATGCGGGTTTGAAGAACCAGAAGCCCGCCGTGCTGTGGTTCACGGGGCTTTCCGGTGCTGGCAAATCCACCATCGCCAATCTGGTTGAGAAGAAGCTGGTGCGGATGAACCGCCATACCTTCCTGCTGGATGGCGATAATGTCCGCCATGGGCTGAACAAGGATCTCGGCTTTACCGATGCGGACCGGATCGAGAATATCCGCCGCGTGGGTGAGGTGGCGAAGCTGATGACCGATGCGGGCTTGGTTGTCATCACCGCCTTCATCTCGCCGTTCCGGTCTGAGCGCGAGATGGTGCGCAAGATGATGGCGCCGGGCGAGTTCATCGAAATCTTCATAGACACCACCTTGGAAGATGCCGAGCGGCGCGACGTGAAGGGGCTCTATAAAAAGGCCCGCGCGGGTGAGTTAAAAAACTTCACCGGCATAGACAGCCCCTATGAGCCACCGCACGATGCGGAGATTCATATCAACACCGCGAAGCTGACGCCTGAACAGGCGGCGGATTTGATTGTGGAAAGGTTGATTCCATGACCGATTTGGAGCTGGCGAAACTCATCGCCGAAGGCGCTGGCAAAATCCTTCTGGATTTGCGGGCAACCGGATTGTTCTCTGGC
>JAGWIL010000003.1 GCA_028866335.1 Rhodospirillales bacterium | reverse complement strand
AGCATTTTGCGCCCCGGTTGGGGGCGGTTTTTTGGAGGGGTTTCAAGGGGTTGTGTTGTGGTTGGTCTGAACAAGACGGAGCTGGCACACTTCCTGAAGGTCTCGCTGCCCACCCTCACGCGCTGGCTGCTGCGCTGGCCGGACTTTCCCGTGGTCGATCGGGGGACCAACGGCAAGGAGTGGGAGTTCGATCCCGAGGCGGTGGCGACGTTTCTGCGCGGGCGGCAGGAGGAGGAGGCGCTCGCCCGCGAGAACCGGGACCAGACGCTCGCGCAACTGGCGCTGCCGATGGACCTGGGCGGCGCGCCGCCGCGGAATTCGGCCAAGGAGGAGCTGGACGCCTGGCGGGTGCGGCGCATCCAGCGCGAGGAAGCGGAGCGGGCGGGAAGGCTGGTGCCGGCTGCGGCGGTCGCCGACGCGGTGCGCATGGTGCTGGCCCGGATCGGCCAGGATACCGCCCGCTTCCTGCGCCAGGTCGCCCGCGAGCAGAGCTGGCCGGAGGCGTATCTGCGTGACGTCGAGAAGCGGCTGCGGGAGAGCCAGCGCGCGACGGTGACGGCGCTGGATCAGGTCTTCGGCGAGGATGGCGGGGAGCTGCTGCGCGATGCGGGATGAGGCGCTCGCCCCGTTCGTCGATCCGTCCGCGCTGGTGCGGGACGCGCTCCGGGCCTATCTGCCGCCGGAGCCGGTTTCGGTCTCCGACTACGCGGAGGCGCACCGGTGGCTCGACAACCGCGGCGGCGGGTATGTCGGGCGGTGGCGGAACGAACTCGCGCCCTACCTGGTCGGGCCGATGGAGGCGCTGGGCTCGCGCTCGCACATCGCGGTCGCGGTGGCGGGGCCGGGACGGTGCGGGAAGACCGCGATCGCGGAGAACTGGCTGCTCCAGTCGATCGGCTCGGACCCGGCCGACATGCTCTGGTATGAGCCGACCGACGACACGCTGGAGAGCTACGTCAAGCGCGTGGTCGGGCCGATGATCGATCTGCACCCGGCGATGCGGGAGCGGCTGGGACAGCTTCCGGTCGATCGGTCGATGCATTTCAAGCGGTTCGGGTCGATGTGGGTGGAGTTCCTGGCCGCGACCTATTCGAACCTGATCAACAAATCCGCCGGGCGGATCGTGCTCGACGAGATCGACGGATGCCCGGAAGCGACCGGGGATGTCTACCAGCTCGCCGACGTGCGCCGGCAGACCTTCGGGCCGGAGTCGATGATCCTGGCCGTCTCCCACCCGGACCGGGCTTCGGGGGCCAACCCGGACAAGTGGGCGCGCGGGATCATGGCGCTCTATGCCCGCTCGGACAGGCGGGCCTGGTGGTGGCCGTGCCCGCAGTGCAACGGCTACTCGTCGCCCTCGCCGCTCGCCGAGCGGGTGATGGTGCTGCACTACGACGCCGACGCGCCGCTCGACGAGATCCGCGAGCAGGCGCGGCTTCTGTGCCCGCTGTGCGGCGCGCTGATCGAGGACGGGTGGCGGCAGGCGATGAACGGGGACGGCCGCTGGGCCGGGCTCGGGCAGCGGGTTGCCGAGGACGGCACGATCGAGGGCGATCTGCTGCGGAGGGATGTCGCGGGCTTCTGGGTGCTCGGCGTGATGAGCCCGTTCATGATCGGCGGCATCGGCGCGCTGGCGCACGATCTGGTCGATGCGCAGCGGCGCGCGCTGGAGACCGGGGACGACAAGCCGGTGCGCACGGTGATGGCGAAGCGGCTGGGGATGCCGCCGGCGGAGATGCGCTCGGTCGGGAGCGTCTCCGGCCAGACGCTCGCGGAGCGCGCCGAGGAAGGGCTGCGGCTGGGCGAGGTGCCCGAGGGTGTTCGCTTCGTCACCTGCTTCGTCGACGTGCAGGCCAACCGGTTCGAGTGGCTGGCGCGCGGCTGGGGGGTCGGCGGCGAAAGCTGGGTGATCGACCGCGGGCGGCGGCCGGCGGAGCCCGCGAGTTCGGCCGAGGACTGGGACGCGCTGCTGGCGTGGCTCGCGGGGCTGTCGTTCCCGCTGGCGGGAGACGCGGCGCGGGCGATGAAGGTGCGGGCTTCGGGGTTCGATACCGCCGGCATTCCGGGCGTGACCCAGCAGGCCTACGAGGCCTGGATGCGGGCGCACCGGGCGCGGCGGGTGAGGCTCCTGGGCAATTTCGACGGGCGCGAGGGCTGGAACATCATGCCGTGCAAGGGCGCCGGAAGTGTCAATGCCGTGCCGCTCCAGGTGCGCCGGCCTGATTCCGGCAGGCGCGATCGCGGGGCGCGGGCGCACGGGGCGGTGCCGCTCGCGCAGTTCGGGGCGGACCGGTTCAAGGATGATCTCGCCGGACAGCTTGCGCGCAGCGAGGCGGGACCCTGGGCGGTGCATTTCCCGGCCGCGCTGCGCTCTCCGAACCCGCCGCATGCGTGGTTCGAACAGCTCGCGGCGGAGACGCGGCGGCCGAACGGCACCTGGGCGAAGATCGGGCCGCACGCGGCGAACGAGGCGCTCGATCTGATGGTGGGGAACCACGTGATCGCGCATCTGCACGGCATCTCGAGGATCGACTGGCTGCGTCCGCCGCAGTGGGCGGCGGAACGGGAGAGGAATGCGATGGTGACGGCGAGCGCGCAGGCGGAGGCGGAGGCGGCCGCGGTTTCGGCCGCGCCGGCGCCCGGCGGTGGTGTCGACCGGCTGCGCGCGGCGCTGGGGAAGCTTCGCTAGATGTCCTCGACCGTATCGCTGACGCTGACCGGGGTGCCGGCGGCGACGCTCACCGCGTGGCTGGCGCAGGCGCAGGCGGCCTACCAGGCGCTGGTCACCGGGGCGATGAGCTATCGGGTGAGCTACAACCAGGGGATGGGATCGCGCGAAGTGACCTACCAGAAGGCGAATCTCGCGGACCTGAGGCAGTGGATCGGCGAGTTGCAGGCGGCACTCGGCCAGCGCACGCGCCAGCCGCTCGGCGTGGTGTTCCGGTGAGCGGGCGGGGCGGCTCGGCGCGCGAGGGCGCGCTGGTGGATGCTTCCGGCGCGCCGATCAAGGCGGCCGACATCGCCCGGGTGAAGGTGCGGGCGATGCTGGACGGCGGAGGGCCCGGCTTCGGGGGCGCGCCGGGCGGCGACAACGGCTGGGGCGGCCAACCCTGGGCGTATGACGCGCAGGCCTGGTCGAGCCAGGACTTCGGCGAGTGGTTTCCCTATGTTCGAAGCCCGGACGCCGAGATCAACGTCGATCTCGACCGGGTGGTCGCGCGCATCCGCGACCTGGTGCGCAACGACGGCTGGGCGACCGGGGTGATCGCGACCATCGCCGACGCCGCGGTGGGGGCGAATTTCTCGCCGCAGCCGGAGCCGAATTTCGCCGTTCTCCAGCGCATCGACCCGCGGATGGATGCCGCCTGGGCCGAGGAATTCGCCGCCGCCGCCGAGGCGGAGTGGGACCTTTGGGCGAACGATCCCGGGTTCTGGGCCGACGGCGCGCGGCTGATGACGGTGACCGAGCTGATGCGGCTCGCCTTCGTGCACGAGATCCGCGACGGCGACGCGCTCGCGGTGATGCTGTGGGACGCGGACTCGGTGCGGCCGGGCGCGGCACACTATGCGACCCGGCTGCAACTGATCGACCCCGACCGGATGTCCAACCCCGACGAGATGCTCGACATGGCCCGGATGCGCGGCGGTGTCGAGATCGACGAGCTGGGGGCGCCGGTCGCCTACTGGCTGCGCCGGGCCGAGCCGAACGGGTTCTTCGACGCCGCCTCCTCGATGATCTGGGACCGGTTCCCGCGCGAGACCGGGTGGGGGCGGCCGATCGTGGTGCATAGCTGCGAGCGCGAGCGGGCCGGGCAGCACCGGGGGAACGGCGTGCTGATGTCTGTCGTCTCGCGGTTCAAGATGCTGAACCGCTACGACCAGGTGAGCCTCCAGCGCGCGGTGCTGCAGGCGCTGATCGGGGTCTTCGTCAAGAGCCCCTACGACGCCGAACTGGTGCAGAACGCGCTCGGCGGCGAGGTTTCGACCTATCAGGAGCTGCGCAAGCTCGACAGCCAGGAGAACCCGCCGATGCTGCTGGGCGGCCTGCGCATTCCGAAGCTGTTCCCGGGCGAGAGCATCGACTCGATCAAGTCCGACAGTTCGATGTCGGAGTTCGAGAATTTCGAGCAGGCGGTGCTGCGCAGCGTGGCGGCGGCGACCGGGACGACCGCGGCGGAGGTGAGCCGGGACTACTCGCGGACGAACTACTCCTCGGCCCGCGCGGCGATGCTTTCGGCGTGGAAGACGCTGATCCGCCGGCGGAGGAACTTCGAGGGGCGCTTCGCGGCGCCGGTCTATGCCGCGTGGCTGGAGGAGGCGGCGGACCGCGGGCGCGTGCCGCTGCCGAAGGGTGCGCCGGCGTTCGATGCGTGGCGCGGGGCCTATGCGCGTTGCGAGTGGATCGGGCCCGGGCGCGGGTGGGTCGACCCGGTGAAGGAGCGGCAGGGCGAGATGCTGGCGCTCGACGGGCGGTTCGGCTCGCTCAAGCGGGTGTGTGCCGAGGTGATGGGCGTGAGCTGGCGGAAGATCCTCCAGCAGCAGGCGGCGGAGATCGCGGAGATGAAGAGGCTCGGGATTCCGCTGCCGCTGTGGGCGGGCGGGGCGACGCCGGCGGTGAAAGTGGCGAGGCCGCTCTGATGGCAAAGGCACAGTGGAGGTGCGGGGCGTCGCGGACGCTGCCGCTCGATCTGCGCGACGCATGGGACGGACCGGCGGCGGCGAAGCGGATGCTGGACGCGGCCGGGATCGGGGGCAAGAACCCGCGCCCGGAGATCGCCAAGCGCGGCTTCCTGCTCTACGACGCGGCGAACCCGGATCTGCGCGGGAGCTACAAGCTTCCGTTCGCGGACCGGATCGGCGGCGTGCTGAAGGCGGTGAAGGGCGGCGTGCGGGCCGCGGCCTCGCGCCTGCCGCAGACGGACGCGCCGCAGCGGGAGAAGACCCGGGCGCGGCAGATCCTCGACCACTACGAGGAGCGGATCGCGCGCGAGGAGAAGCGCGGCGGTGCGGGGGCGCCGGGGGCCCATGCGCTGGGTGCCCATGCGCCGGGCGGCTTCGGGCGCGGGACGGCGGCGCGGCGGCTGCCGTTCCTGGCCCAGCGGCTGTTCAACACGCCGCTCGCGCTGCACCCGGCGAAGGCTGCGGTGATCGCCCGCGCGTTCGGCGAGCGGTTCGGGATCGGCGCGGTGCTGCGCGGCGGCACGGAGGCGGCGGCCGAGGCGTTCGCCTTCGAGGAGGAGGACGACGGGCCGGCCGAGCCGAAGCCCTATGCGGTCGCGCAGGGCATCGCCTCGATCCCGGTGCAGGGGACGCTGGTGCACAGGCTCGGCGCGATGCGGCCCTACTCGGGGATGACCGGATATGACGGGGTGCGCGCGTGCCTCGCCATGGCGCTCGAGGACCCGGCGGTGCGCGGGGTGCTGTTCGACATCGACAGCCCCGGCGGCGAGGTTTCCGGCTGCTTCGAGCTGGCGGACGTGATTTTCGCCGCGCGCGGGCGCAAGCCGATGTGGGCGGTGGTGGACGACTGCGCGTTCTCGGCGGCCTACGCCATCGCCTCCGGCGCGGACAAGGTGGTCGTGCCGGCGCTGGGCGCGGTCGGCTCGATCGGGGTGATCGCCCTGGTCGCCGACGTGTCGAAGGCGATGGAGAGCGCCGGGGTGGTGGTGAACGTGATCCAGTTCGGCGCGCGCAAGGCGGACGGGCTGGAGGTGCTGCCGCTGTCGCCCGAGGGGCGCGACCGGTTCCAGGCCGACGTGGACACGATGGGGGCGCGGTTCGTGGAGACGGTCGCGCGCAACCGCGGCCTGGGCGTGCCCGCGGTGCGCGGAACAGAGGCGGCGACGTTCCTGGGGGCGGCCGCGGTTTCGGCCGGCCTCGCGGACATGGTGCGCGCGCCGGAAGCGGCGTTCGGCGAGTTCTTGCAGACACTTCAACAGGGAAACTGACAATGCCTCGAAGCAGGACGGCGGCGGTGGCCGCGTTTCTCGGCATCGGCGCCGGCGCGCGCCAGCTGCGCTCCCGCGCGGAGACCGAGGAGGAGATGCGCCGGCGACACGCGAAGGAGCTGCGCGAGCACGGTTTCGCGCCGGCGCCGCAGCCCGGGGAGGACCCGGACGACGATGAGGACGGCGATCCCGAGCCCGCGCCGGACGATGACGACCCGCGTGCGCGGACCGGGGACGTGATGCCGGCCGAGGAGGACGACGACGCCGACCCCGACGCGCCGCCGCCGGAGCCTGTGCCGGCCGAGGACGTGGACGACGACGCCGAGGCCGACGAGGACGAGCAGATCGCCTCGGAGCCCGACGAGGAGGTGCGGCGCGCGCTCCAGAAGGCGGCCCGGGCGCGCCGGCGCCGGGCGGCGCGGCGGGCGGAGCGGGCGCGGTGTGCCGCGATCTTCCAGTCCGCGGGTGCGGCGGCGAACACGGCGCTGGCCGCGGAGCTTGCCTTCAACACGGGGTTTTCGGCGCGCCGCGCGGCGGCGGTGCTGGCGCGCGCGGGGCGCGCGGCCGGGGCGCTGGAGACGAGGATGGCGGGGTTCGCGCAGGCGGGCGCTTTGGTGGGACCGGGGAGCGCGCCGACGCGCGACCCGGCGGCGGCGGTCGCGGCGTCGTGGGACGCGGCGATCAAGCAAGCGAAGATCTGGTGAGGAGGGACGCGACATGTCCGGAGTGCTTTACGAACACTACTACGACGGCGCGTTTCTCGTCTCCGAGGAAGAGGCGCACCGGTCTCGCGATTCCGGGGTGATCACCAACAGCACCGGCGCCACGGTCTATTACGACGCCGGCTACGTGATGGTGAACGCGCCGAGCGGCACGCCGGTGGGGACCGCGGCGAGCACCAACACGGGCAACGGAACCATCGGCTCGCTCTCGGTCCAGCCGGGCGGCCAGGCGGGGACGTATCGGGTGCAGTTCACCGGCGCGACCGCGTTCCGGGTGTTCGCCCCGGACGGGCAGGAACTGGACGCGGGTGCGACCGGGACCGCCTACACCGAGCAGGTGGGCTTCACCATCACCGCGGGCGGCACCGCGTTTGCCGCCGGCGACAGCTTCACCATCGCGGTGGGCGGCGGCTGGGTGCCCTACACCGCGACGACGGAGCCTTCGCCCTTCGCCATGGGCATCCTGTTCAACCGGATCGCGATCGGCGCCTCCTCTTCCAGGCGGACCACGTTCGTGACGCGGCAGGCGCAGGTGAACCGGCTCGAGCTGGTATGGGACGCGAGCGTGGCGGCGGCGGGAGGGATCGTCGGCGCGGCGAACGCGGGCAACACGGGGACCGGCACGATCGGCTCGCTGGTGCTGGAGTCTGCCGTGCTGACCGGAGGCGTGCAGCCGTTCGTGCCGGCGGGGACCTATACCGCGGTCGCGCTGAGCCCGACCGCGTTCGAGGTGGAGGACCCGACCGGGCAGCAGCTCGGCATCGCGCAGGTCGGGACCGCCTTCGTGGGGTCTTCGATCGGCTTCACCATCACCGCCGGTGGGACCGCCTTCGTCGAGGGGGACGGGTTCACCATCACCGTGACCGAGAACGGCCAGGCCGCGGCTCTCGCCGCGCTCGGCGCCGCCGGCATCATCGCGCGCTGAGGAGAGATCGAAATGGCTGGCGCACCGTCCATTCTGGACGTCTTCAAACAGGACCCCTTCACCACCATCTCGCTGACCGCGGCGGTGGAACGCAATCCCTACGTGCCGAGGGGGCTCGGCCTGCTCAAGCTGTTCGAGCCGCAGCCGATCCGGGACAAGGCGCTGGCGGTCGAAATGGTCAACGGGAGGCTGTCCGTGATCCAGACCTCCGACCGCGGCGCGCCTCCGGAGGAGCGCGTGACCGAAAAGAGGAACGCGATTTATTTCAACGTTCCCCGCATCGCGACCGCCGACACGGTCTACGCCAGAGAGTTGATGTCCGTCCGCGAGATCGGTACGGAAAATGTCATCCAGTCGGTTCAGAAAGAGGTCGCGAAGCGGCTGAGCGGGCCGACCGGGTTGCAGAAAAGGGTCGAGTTCACGTGGGAATCGCATCGGCTGGGCGCCGTGCAGGGCATTCTGCTCGACGCGGACAAGACCCCGCTCTTCAACTTCTTCACGGCCTTCGGGATCGCGCAGCCCGCGCCGGTGCAGTTCGATCTGGCGGCGGGGACGGCGGGCAGCCTGCGCACGATTTGCAACGAGATCGTGCGAAACATGGCGCGCGCCTCGCAGGGCGCGTTCAATGGCGGGACGCGGGTGATCGGGCTGTGCGGGGACCAGTTCTGGGACAAGCTCGTGAACCATCCGGACGTGACGTCGACCTATGTGAACTGGGCGCAGGCGGTGACGCTGCGCGAGGGGACCGCCTTCATGGGATCGCCGGAGGGGTTGCAGATGGCGGGGCGGGCTTCCGTCGTGACCCCGTTCCCGTTCGGCGATATCCTCTGGATCAACTATCGCGGCTCGGACGATCTGACCTCGATCGCGATTCCGCCCGATCAGGCGCGGTTCTTTCCGCACGGCGCTGACGGCGTGTTCACCGTGGCCTGGGCGCCGCACGATTCGGCGCAATGGCTCGGCAAGCTCGGGCGCCCCATCTATATCATTCCGATCATGGACCGCGACCGGCAGGAGTGGTGGCGGATGGAGTGCTATTCCTACCCGCTGCACATCTGCCTGCGGCCCGAGGTGCTGATGAGCGGCGTCGGCTAGTCCGATGATCGACTTCGACGCCAGCGTGCTCGCGGCGGTCGGGGCCGCGTTCGGCGAGGTGGTGGAGTATCTGCCGGCGGGAGGCTCGCCGGTCTCCATCACCGCGATCTTCGACGAGCGCTTCGCGGAGCAGAAGTTCAAGGACGGCCTGATGGAGGTCGAGGTCAAGCCGCAGATCGGGGTGCGGCTTTCGACGCTCGCCGCACCTCCCGCGCAGGGGGATTTCGTGTCGCTGCGCGGGAGGCTCTATCTCGTCGCCGAGCCGCCGGAGTTCGACGGGTTCGGGGAGGCGCGGCTCTTCCTGCGGCTGGCCGACGACGAGCAGGCGCAGATCGTGCCGGCGGCGCCGGTTGCGCCGTGACCTGGTATGCGCGGATCACCGCGACGCCGGCGGGGCCGCTGGCGGCGGGGACGACGGGGCTGATCCTGGTCGATGCCTCGGCCGGACCGATCGCCATCACGCTGCCGGTTTCGGTCACGGCGGGGCCGATCTGGTTCGCGCGCAAGGACGCCTCCGCCAACGCGGTGACGATTTCCGTGCAGGCGGGAGACGTGA
Organism: Rhodospirillales bacterium; assembly: GCA_028866335.1. The sequence continues at coordinate 33,129 of JAGWIL010000003.1, read as the reverse complement.
TTTTTCCCGCGGCGTGGAACGCGCCCGTTCTGAGCCTCGGCGCGGGCGAGAGTTTCGGGCTGGTCGGCGGCCCGGATCTGGTCTGGCGCAAGCTCGAAAGCGCGATCGGGGTGATGATCCGCGAGGCTGCGGTCGCCGCGATCATCGGCTACGGGACGATCGCCGGGAGCGACGTGGAGAGCGAGCGGGTGGACGGGGTTGCGTCCGGCGACATGCCGCGGGTGATCGTGTTCGCCGACGAGACCGCGATTTCGGCGAGCAAGGGCGGATGGCCGAGTTTCGAGGTGACGCTGACTCTCTCGATGCACTGTCTGGTGGAGAGGGCGGCGAAGGCGGACGCGGTGCGCGACCTCGACACGCTCGCAGCCCAGGTGCGCGACGCGCTGCTCGCCGACCCGGTGTGGCCGACGCTGCCGGCCGAGATCGGCAATATCCGCACCGCGCGGAGTTTCAAGCCGGAGGGCGAGCGGATCGTCGGCGAGGCGCGGGTGACGGTCGAGTGCAGCTGGACCGAGAGCTACGTGCCGCGGGTGGTGACGCCGCTGGATACGGTGACGGTGACGACGAACCCGCCGGCGGGGACGCAGGCGGTCGAGATCGAGATGACATTCACGCCCTGATGGGAGCGCGCTGAGCATGTCCGGGAATATCAGTTTCAACTACATCCCGCCGAACCTGCGGGTGCCGCTGTTCTTTGCGGAGTTCAACAACACCGCGGCGGGAGTGTCCCAGCCGGTGCAGCGGACGCTGGTCATCGGGCAGACCATCACCGCGCAGCCGGAGACGCCTTCGTTCGTGGTCTCTCCCGGATGGGCTGTCGGGGAATACGGGAACGGGTCGCAGCTCGCGGCCATGATCGCCGCCTATCGGGCCAACGACCCGATCGGCGAGCTGTGGGCGCTTCCGCTGGCGGATGCGACCGGATCGACGGCGGCGACGCTGACCGTGACCTTCTCCGGGACCGCGACCGCGGCCGGGACCCATTTCCTCTATATCGCGGGCACGCTGGTCACCGTCGGGGTCTCGTCGGGCGATACGGCGACCGTGCAGGCGACGAACGCGGCGGCGGCGGTCAATGCGATGAGCCCGGCGCTTCCGGTGAGCGCGACCTCCGCGCTCGGCGTGCTGACGCTGACGGCGCGCAACAAGGGGACGCTCGGCAACCAGATCCAGGCGGTGGTGAACTACCTTGGCTCGCAGGGCGGACAGGCGACGCCGGCGGGGGTGACGGTGACGATCACGGCGGCGAGCGGGGGTGCGACCGACCCGAGCCTCTCCGGCGTGGCGGCGGCGCTCGGGGTGCAGGCGTTCGATTTCATCGTCTCGCCCTACTCGGACACGACCTCGCTGGGCGAGACCACGGCGATGATGTCGGACGCGAGCGGGCGGTGGAGCTATGCGCAGTCGCTCTATGGCCACGTGTTCTCGGCCCACGGGGACACCGCTGCCAATCTGCTGACCTACGGCGCGGGGCTGAACGACCAGCATCTTTCGGTGCTCGCGGTCAATCCCGCGTCGCCCTCGCCGCCGTTCCTGTGGGCGCCGGCGGCGGTGGGTGCGGGGGCGCCGGCGGTGAAGAACCAGCCGAACCGGCCGTTTTCCGGGTTGCAGATCGCGGGCGTGCTGCCGCCGCCGGCGGCGTCCGACTGGAGCTTCTCGACCCAGCAGAGCTTCCTCACCACGGGGCTCGCGCTCGCGGTGCGGGGGCCCGGCGGGGTGGCGCAGTGGGTGCGCTGCGTGACCACCTATCAACTGAACAGCTTCGGGGTCGCCGACCAGTCCTATCTCGATGTCGGCATCCCCTATACGCTGATGGCGGTGGTGCGCGCGCTGAAGGCGGCGGTGACGCAGAAGTTCCCGCGCGCCCTGATCGCCGACGACGGGACGCGCATCGGGCCGCCGCCTCCCGGCGACACGCCGGTGATGGTGACCCCGCTGATCATCAAGGGCGAGCTGGTCGCGCAGTATGGCGCGCTGGTGGATGCCATGCTGGTCGATAACGAGGCGACCTTCGCGCAGGGGCTGATCGTGCAGCGCAACGCGACCGACCCGACGCGGGTGGATGTGCTCTACGACCCCTCGCTCGTCTCGGGCCTCTACATCTTCGCGACGCTGATGCAGTTCCGTCTGCTTCCGCAGCAGCAGCAGAACGCTTGAGGGAGATAAAAGATGGCGCTTCAGGAAAATGGCGGCGTGGCCTCGTGCTACATTGACGGGGCCTACATCCAGGTCGCAGCGAACATCACGTTCAAGATGGGCGGCCTTACCCGCAAGATGGTCAAATCATCGGACGGCGTCGCCGGCTACGTGACGGTATGGATGGAGCCCGAGCTTGATCTCGAGGCGATCGACGGCCCCTCGGTCTCGCTCACCGCGTTCAAGGCGGTGAATGGGCAGACGATTCAGCTCAAGATGAACAACGGGAAGATCTATCAGCTCTACCAGGCGGTGCAGATCGAGGATCCGCAGGGGAAGGCGGACGCCGGGCTGATCTCCGGGCTGAAATTCTCCGGGGCGCGGATGCAGGAGATCACCGCGTGATCTGGCCGCTGACGGTGCCGCTGCGGGTGCCGCTGCGCGTGATCGACACCGATGTCGCCGCGCTGCGGTTCCGCGAACCGCTCGGGCGCGACCTGATCGGGCTGCCGAGCATGGAGACCGACCCGACCGGATGGGCGCTGAGCCTCGCCGACCGGATCGCGGAGAACGTGCCGGCGGGCACCGTGCTGGGGCTGCCGATGGGCGAGTCGCTGCGGGTGATGCAGGAGATTCTGCCGCACCTGTCCCCTACGGCGCCGGCGGGCTGATCGACGCATATTTCGAACTCGCGCGCTGGTGGCGCGCGCCGGACTGGGTGTTCTCGCTGACGCTGCCGCAGATGGTGCAGGCGGCGGAGCAGGCGGGAAGGATCGCGCGGATGGAGCGGGGCTGAGATGTCCACCACGGTTTTCAACGCGGTCATCAAGGCGGTGGACGAGGCTTCCGCGCCGATCCGCGAGATCGCGGCGAAGGTGCGCGGGCTCGGGCTCGCGGGCGCGAGCCTGGGCGAGCATCTGCGCGGCGTGGGCGCGGTGGGGAAGGCCGCGTTCGGCGAGATGGAGGCCGGGGCGAAGGACGCGGCGCACGGCGAGGGGCACGCGCTCGCCGAGGTCACGAAGCTGGGCTCGGCCGCGAAGAAGACCGCGGGCGAGATGCATCTTTCCGCCCACCCGCACATCTACGAGGCGCTCTCCGAGCACATCAAGCTGCTGCGCGGGCATTTCGGCCATCTCGGCGCGAGCATCGCCGGAGTGGCGGCGAAGCTCACCGACCTGTTGCCGATGCTGGGCGGGGTCGGCGCCGCGGGGTCCTTCGCGGGCATCTTCGAGATGGTGCACGCGACGGCGGAGGCGACCGGGCAGCTTTCGGCGGCGGCGGAGCAGGCCGGGCTTACGGTGAAGCAGCTCCAGGAGCTGAATTACACCGCCAAGGTGCTCGACGTGCCGGTGCAGAACGTTTCGATGTCGATGTTCCGGCTGAACGAACGGATCGGGCAGGCGGCGAGCGGGCAGAACAAGCAGGCGATGGCGCTGTTCGCCCATCTCGGCATCTCGCTGCGGGATGCGAACGGACACATCAAGAGCGCGGGGCAACTGCTGCCGGTGCTGGCCGAAGCCTTCAAGAACACCCATGACCCGGCGATGCGGGCGCGCATGGCGATGGTGCTGATGGGGCGCGGGGGCATGGAGCTTCTGCCCGTGCTCGACAAGGGAAGCGCCGGGCTGAAACGGCTGGCCGCGGCGGCGGATCGCAACGTGTATGTGCCGAACCGGGCCGGGCTCGCAGGGCTCGACGAGTTCAAGACGGCGTGGATCAACATTACTGCGGCGGTCGATAGTTTCCAGACCGAGATCGGCACCAAGCTGGCGCCGGTGCTGACGCCGCTGGTGCGGCGGTTCGCCGACTGGGTGAACGCGAACCGGGACTGGATGGCGAGCGGGATCGTGGACGGCGTCAAGGAAGTGGCGCGGCTGGTCGGGCAGATCGACGTGCGCGCGGTGGTGGCGGAGATGAAGGCGTGGGGAGCCACGATCCGCGGTGTCGTGGCCGAGATCGGGGGCTTCAAGACGGTCGCGATGGCGGTGGGGGCCCTGATCGCCGGGAAGTTCGTGATCGACCTTGCGGCCGGGGTGTCGGCGCTGGCGGAGGTCGCCAAGGTCGCGCGGGTGACGGCGGCCGCGATCGGGGTTTCGACGCCGGTCGGGCTCGCGATCACCGCCTTCGCCGCCGCGGCTCTCGTGGTCTATGAAAACTGGAAGCCGATCCGGAAGTTCTTCGAGGACATGTGGAGCGGCGTGGTGGCGGCGTTCCGGCAGGCTTGGGCCTACATCCAGCCGATCGTCCGCGACCTCGAGAAGGCGGTGAACTGGGTGCGGACGAGCTGGGCCGGGCACCAGCTCGGGCTCGACGGCGGCAAGGCGATCCATGCGGCGCCGCTGCCGGCGGGGCTGCGGCCGGGCGCGGTGCATTTCGGCCCGCTCGCGCTGCTGCACGGGGCGCCGGCGGGACAGTCTCACGTGACGGTGACGTTCGCGAACACGCCGCCGGGGACGAAGATTTCGACCAGCGGGCCGGGTCCGCACCCGAGCTTCAAGGCGCAGTTCGCCAAGCGCGCGGCGGCGCTGGGCTATAACCAGAATCTGGGCGTGGGGCCGTGAGCGGCGCGCTCGCGGCGCTGGCGGCGGGGGCCGCGCCGTGGATGATCTCGCTGCGGCCGGCGTCCTTCCGGGGCGTGCCGTTCTACTGGGACGCGGCGGAGGGAAAGGGCGGAAGGCGGATCGTCGTCCATGCGTTTCCGCTGCGCGACCGGCCGTTCGTCGAGGACCTCGGCCGCGCGCCGCGGAGCTTCCGGCTGCGCGCCTTCGTGGTCGGCGATGACTATGCCGACCAGCGCGACGCGCTGATTTCCGCCTGCGAGGACTACGCCGAGCCGGGGGTGCTGGTGCACCCCACCATGGGCGAGATTTCCTGCCATGCGGGGCTGCTCTCGTGGAACGAGAGCAAGACCGAGGGCGGCTGGTGCGGGCTCGACCTCGAATTCGTGCGCGCGGGCGCGCGGCCTTCGCCGACCGGGGCGGCGGATACCGTCTCCGAGCTGCTGGCCGGCGTGGGGACCCTGCTCGGGGTGATCTCCTCGGCCTATCAGGCGGCGAGCCAGGTGCTGACCTATCCGGCGGCGGTGGTGGCACTCGCCGAGGAGCTGTTCAGCCAGGCGGCGGGGGCGCTCTCCGCGCTGCCGGTGCTGGCGGTGGGAGGGCTCGCGCCGCAGATCGCGGCGGTGGCGGCGGCCGGCTCCTCCGACGCCGCGGCTGCGGCGGCGGTGGGCGCGGTGTTTTCGGCTGCGGCGGCTGCCGTGGTGGCGGCGATTCCGGGGCCGCTGCCGACGGAGGACCCGGTGGCCGGCGATGCGCCGGTGATCGCGGGGCCGGCGGACCCGACGTATGGGCTGCTCGGGCTCGCATCCTGGAACGCGGCGGCGGCGGCGCCGGCAGGCACCGGGCCGTGGCAGGCGGCGCAGGCGGCGCAGCAGGCGGCGGTGGTGTCACTGGTGCAGGGGAGCGCGCTGGCGGCGGCGCTGACGGTCTACGCCAACACCGACTGGCAGACCGCGAACGCGGCGGCGGCGGCGCGGGCGCTGGTGCTGCCGCTGCTCGACGCGCAGTCCGAAGCCGCGGCGGACGCGGGACAGGATGCCCTCTATCTCGCCTGGCAGGCGGTGACCGCGCAGACGATGGCCGATTTCATCGCCCGCGCGCAGGGGCTGCCGACGCTGGTTGACTACGCGCTCGGCGAGGCGATGCCTTCGCTGGTGCTGGCGGAGAGGTGGTATCAGGACGCGACGCGCGCGGTGGAACTGGAGACGCTGAACGACAGCCCGCAGCCGCTGTTCCTGCCGCCGGCGGGTGTCAGGCTTTCTTCGTGACCGAGACGGTGACGCTGACCGCGGGCGGCCGCGAATATCGCGGCTGGACCGAGATGACGATCACGCGCGGGATCGACCGCTGCGCCTCGCATTTCGAGATCGGCGTGACCGAGCGGTGGGGGATGACCGACGACCCGTGGCGGCTGGTTCCGTTCACCCCGTGCACCGTCTCGATCGGGGCCGACCTGGTGCTGACGGGGTATGTCGACGAATACCGGCCGGGGTTCGACGGGACCTCGCACGACGTGCGGGTGAGCGGGCGGTCGCGCACCGCGGACCTGATCGACTGCACGCCGGATATCGCGGGCGGCCAGTATACCGGCTACAGCCTGGCCGCGATCGCGAGCGGGATCGCGGGGCTGTTCGCGGTGGGGGTGCAGGTCGAGACCGCGCTGGCGCAGGGCGCGGTGGCGAACGCGCAGATGCAGCGGAGCGAGACCGCGTTCGCGTTCCTCGAGCGGCTGGCGCGGCTGGCGGGCGTGCTGCTGACCGACGACGAGAACGGTGATTTGGTGCTGGGCACCGCGGGTTCGGTGCGGGCGGCGGGAAGGCTCGTGCAGGGCGAGAACGTGCTGCGCGCGGAGGGCGTGCTGAACGGGGCGCACAGGTTCTCGGAATATATTCTCAAAGGGCAGGCGGGGCTGCGGGCGGCGGCGAGCGTCCAGAACGCGGTGGAGGCGGTCGCGCGCGATGCCGGCGTGCCGCGCTTCCGCCCGACGGTGAAGATGGCCGAGAGCGCGCTTTCGGTCGCGGGGATGCAGGCGCGGGCGAACTGGCTGGCGAGCTATGCGGCGGGGCGCGCGACGCAGGCGCAGATCACCGTGCCGGGATACCGCCAGCCGGACGGGACGCTGTGGAAGATCAACCAGGTGGTGCCGGTCGATTGCCAGTGGCTCGGGGTCGCGCAGGATCTGCTGGTGGCGGCGGTGGAATTCAAGCTGAGCGCGGCGCTGGGCGAGGAGACGGTGCTGACCGTGGGACCGGTCGAGGGATACACGCCGAACCCGGCCGAGGTGAAGCTGCACCGGGTGGGCCGCGGGAAGAGGCACGGGCACAAGGGATCGCTGGTGAACTGGTCGGGCGCGGGGGGCATCGGCTGATGTGGGAGGCGCTCGATGCGATGGTTCGGAGCGCGGTGACGCGCGGGAAGGTGATGCTCGCCGCGGTGGCCGGGCGCACGCAGATCCAGGCGGCGGGGCTCGCCAACGAGGTGATCTCCGGCGCCGAGCTGCTGCTGCCGCCGGGCTATTGCGCGATCCCCGCCGCCGGGGCGGATGTGTGCCTGCTCCAGGTGCTCGGCTCGCGCGACCATGTGGTGGCGCTCGGCGGCGACATGGTGGGCGAGGTGATCGCCGGCATGGCGGCGGGCGAGCGGGGGATGATGCACCCGGCGGGATCGCTGATCTGGCTGCGCAACGACGGCACCGTGACCGTGCAGGACAAGGCGGGAAGCGTGGTGAAGATGATGGCGAACGGGGACGTGCAGATCACCGGGCGGCTGCTGGTTTCCGGCGACATCATCGACAACAATGCGACGAATGCGAATTCCGTGGCGGCGATGCGGCGGATTTTCGACGAGCATGAGCACTACGGGGTGACGCCGGGGACGGAGACCAGCGGGCTGCCGACGGTGCTGATGTGACCGACATCGCGCTGGTCTGGAACACGGGCGCCGGAGAGGCGGACCTTGCGATCGCGGCGGCCGACCTCGCGACCGACGACGGGCTGGAGACGGCGGTGATCCTGTCTCTGTTCTGCGACGCGCCGGCGCAGCCGGGGGATGCGATTCCCGATGGCAGCGGCGACCGGCGCGGATGGTGGGGCGATCTGCCGGTTTCCGGCGCGGACAGCGGGGGAACCGCGGACCATGTCGGCTCGCGGCTGTGGCTGCTCGAGCGCGCGTTGCAGGTTCCGGACACGCTGCGACGGGCGGAAGTATATGCGCGCGAGGCGCTGCAATGGATGATCGATGACGGGGTCGCCGGAAGTGTCGTGGCGAGCGCGAGCTTTCCCGCGCTCGGGCAGATGGCGCTCTCGGTGACGATCGGCCAGGAGGGAAGTGCGGCGGTGTTCGACTATGCGTGGAGCATGAGCTGATGCCGCTATCGATCCCCTCGCTCGACGATCTGCGCGCGCAGGTGCGCGGGGGATTCGCCGCGCGGCTGCCGGGGGCGGACGTGACCTTCCGCCGCGCGGTGGTGCGGATCGCAGCCGACGTGTTCGCCGGCGCGCTGTGGCTCGGCTATCGCAGCCTGCTGTGGATTTCGCGGCAGATCTTCATCGCGACCGCGGAAGGCTCCTATCTCGACACGCGCATGGCACCCTACAATTTCCCCCGCCTCGGGGCGACGTTCGCGGCGGGGAACGCGATTTTCACCGGCATCGCGGCGACGCCGATCCCCGCCGGGACGCAGCTTTCGGCCGGCGCGGGGAGCGTGCTCTACGCGACGCAGGCGGCGGCGGTGGTGGGCGCGGGCGGGACGGTGAGCGTGCCGATCGAGGCGCTGACGGCGGGGAGCGCGGGCAACGCCGACGCGGGCGCGCTGCTGACGGTTGCGACCGCGATCGCCGGCGTGCAGGCGCAGGCGGCGGCGGACGGCGCCGGGCTGAACGGGGGCACCGACGCGGAGACGGATGCGGCCTATCGGGCGCGCGCGATCGCGAGGGTGAGCCAGCCGCCGCAGGGCGGCGCCGGCACCGACTATCTCGCCTGGGCGAAAACCGTGGCCGGGGTGACGCGGGCGTGGGTGTATCCGCTGAACCGCGGGCCCGGGACGGTCGATGTCACCTTCGTGCTGGACGGCCGGACAAACAATATCCCGCTTTCGGCCGACCTCGCGGCGGTGCAGGCGGTGCTGACGGCGCAGGCGCCGGTGCAGGTCGCCTCCGGCGGCAACACGGTGGCCTATGCACCGGTCGCCGACGCGCTGGCGGTGACGGTGCACGCGATGGTGCCGAACGATTCCGGGACGCAGGCGGCGGTGACGGCGCAGATCGCGGCGCTGGCGCGGACGGTGGCGCCAGGAGGGGCCACGATCGGGGATGGTGTTTCGACCGCGGCGCCCGGGGGGACCCTGTATCTTTCCCAGATCGAGGGCGCGATTCTGGCGGCGGGGACGGTGACGCACTTCGACCTGATCGAGCCCGCGGCGGATGTGACCTTCGCGGTCGGGCACCTGCCGGCGACGCCGACCGTGACCTTCACCTGAGCCGCCGATGAGCTTTCTTTCGAGCCTGGGGGACGCGGACTTCGGGGCCGCGGTGCGGCGGCTGTTTCCGCGCGGGCGGGCGTTCGCGCGCGAGGCGACGGCGACGGTCGCGGGCTTCGCGCAGGCGATGGGAGACGCGGTGTTCGGGCTGCACGGGCTCGCCGTGCTGTTCCTGGAGACCGAAGCCGACCCGCGCTACTGCCAGCAGACCCTGACGGACTGGGAGGCGGACTACGGGCTGCCCGACCCGTGCACGCCGCCTTCGCCTTCGACCGCGCAGCGGCGCGCGGCGCTCTTGGCGAAGATCGTGGGGCTGGGCGGCCAGAGCGCGGGCTATTTCATCGCGGTGGCGCAGGCGATGGGATACGCGATCACCGTGACCGCGTTTCCGCCGATGCGGCTGCCGCAGGCGCTGGGGGCGGCGATGCGGCCGGTCTCCGCCGTGTTCTACTGGGAGATCGCTTCTCCCGCGCTGACGGCGCGGTATTTCGTACTGGGGTCCTCGGTGACCGGCGACCCGTTCTGGGCGGTGGACGACACCTCCCTCGAATGCCGGCTGCGGCAGATCGCGCCGGCGGATTCGGTGCTGATTGTTTCCTACGGCGCGGGCGGCGCGCCGCTCGGCGAGTTCATCCTCGGCGTCAACAACCTGGTTTCGTGAGGTGGCAGAGTGCAGCTGATTCAGAACGGCACGCAGGCGGGGACGACGCCGGCGGCGCCGGCCGCCGCGAGCGGGACGCCCGGATATGCGAACAACGCTCCTCCCGGCATCGGGGTGGTGGCGACGGTGTTCGACCCCGACGTGTGCAACGCGATGGTGGGCGAGCTGGCCGGCGTCCTGGCGGCGGCGGGGGTCGCGGTTTCGCCCGGAACGTTCACGCAGGTGGCGCAGAGTGTCCGGCGGATCGGGGGCGGGAACATCTCTTCCGTGTCGGTCGCGGGTGCCACGACGCTGACGGCGGACCAGGCGGGGACGGTGCTGGTGAACGCCGCGGCGGGGGCGATCACGCTGACGCTGCCGGCGGCGGCGGCGGCGGGAGGGACCCCGCTGACGGTGCAGATCGTCCGCACCGACGCGACCGGAAATTCGGTGACGGTGCAGCCGGCGGGTTCGGACGCGGCGCAGCCTGGCGCGCTGACCGGCGCGGGCGGGGAAGTGACGATCGGCCCCTACGGGACGGTGACGCTGCGCTCGGACGGGGTTTCGGCGTGGCGCGCGGTCGCGGTGAAGGGCGCGCGGGTGGTGCAGGTGTTCACCTCGAGCGGCAGCTTCACGCCGGCGGCCGGGGTGACGCAGGTGCAGGTGCGCCTGGTCGGCGGAGGCGGCGGCGGCGGAAGCGGAAGCTCGGCGTTCGCGGGGTCCGGCGGAGGCGCGGGAGGCTATGGCGAGGGCGTGTTCACCGTGACGCCGGGGACCGCTTACACGGTGACGGTCGGCGCCGGCGGAACGGCGGGCGGAAACCCCGGCGGCACCGGCGGGACCAGCTCGTTCGGGGCGCTGCTTTCCGCGACCGGCGGCACGGGAGGCTCCGGCGTGGGGTCCTCGTCCTCCGGGGGCGGCGCGCCAGGCTCCGCCGCGGGGGGAAGCCTCGCGATCGGCGGCGGATGGGGGACGGACGGCGACCCGATTGCCGCGCCGCCCGGGCTGGGGAACGGCGGCGCGTCCGCGTTCGGCGGAGGTGGCCGCGGCGGCGCAGGCGCCGGCGAGGCGGCGCAGGCGCCGGGTGCGGGCGGCGGCGGCTGCTACGGCTCGACCGGATCGGGAGGCGCCGGGGGCGCCGGCATCGTGATCGTGGAGTATGGCGCATGAGCGCGTTCGCGAGGGTGGTCGGCGGGGTGGTGGCGGAGATCGTCACGCCGCCGGCGGGGGTTTCGATCGGCGCGATGTTCCATCCCGAGATCGCGGCGCAGTTCGTTGCTGTGCCGTCCGGTGTCGCCGTGGCGCCGGGATGGACGGAGAGCGGCGGGGTGTTCGCGGCCCCCGTTGCGGCCGCGCCGAGCCTCGCCCAGCAGGCGATGGCGGCGCTCGCGGCGGGGGTTGCGATCGTCTCGACCGGGACGCCGGCGATCTCGGGGACCTATCCGGCGGACCCGGTGACGGCGTCGCGGGTGGCAGCGGTGCAGCAGTTTCTTTCAGTGAACGGGAGGTTTCCCGGCGGCGCGGGGAAAATCTCGCTTCTGGACGTGGCGGGGGCGGCGCATGTGTTCAGCGCGAGCGCGACCTTCACCGCCTTCGCCACGGCCTACGGCGACCTCGTCGCCGATCTGATCGAGGCGGCGAACGGGCAGGCGACCGCGCTGCCGGCGCAGCCGGTGACGATCGCGTGAGGGCGGCATGAGCGGCGTGATCACCAGTTTCGTCGATTTCGGGGCGCCGCTGCACGCGGCCGACCTCAACAACGCCTTTGCCGAGGCGGCGGCGCTGACCGCGCTCGCCAGCCCGACGACCCCGGGGGCGGCGCTGGTCGGATATTCCGGGCGCACGGTGGCGGCGAAGCTTGCCGACAAGCCCGGGTTTCTCGATTTCGGCGGCACGATGGGGGCGGGAGGCTCGGCATCGGTCAATACCGCGGCGCTGAACGCGCTCGCGGCGGCGGTGGGGCCCGGCGGCATCTATGACGTGCCCGGCGGAATTCTGGAGTTCACCGCGCCGGCGCCGGCGGGGGGCATCTGGCGTCTGGAAGGGACGATCTATTCGGGCGGATCGCTGATCACGTCCTGGGACACGGTCGATCTGATCGAGAACACCGGCGACGGGCGCTATTATATCGACCGGCCGCATTCGCTCTCCTCCGTCTCTCCGCCGTGGGCGAATGTCAATTTCACGCTCGACGACGAGGTGGGGACGCCGGGGAGTTCGCAGACCGCGCTTTCGATCAGCGCGAGCCAGGGGACCGCGACGTGGCAGCACTCGCAGACCTCCGCGGTGGGGGTCGGGATCTATCTCGACTCCTATGCGTCGATTTCGGCGGGGACGACGGGAAGCGGGCTGACCGCATCGTGGCCGCAGCCGGTCGCGCTGCAAAGCGAGATCACGCGGCAGGCGGGCGATGCCTCGATGTTCGTGCTGAACCTGCTTGCGGCCGACGACACCGGGCTGCCGAGCGCGCAGACCGGCGGGATGGGGTTCGAGTACGACTACATCATCGGCGCGGTGGGCGGCACGGAGGCGCGGGACAACAACTGGATCGCGCCGGGATCCTGGAGCCTCTATGACAACGTGCTGGAGAGCCACCAGCCGGCTTCGACCGCGAACGTGCCTTACATCTACGCCTTCGAGCGCTACCGGCCGAAGCGGCTGCCGGCGGGGTATGCGAGCTATGGCAACTATGTCGCGGCGAACGCGGTGCTCTCGGCGGATGATCTGCCGATCATGTCGTGGGGTGCGGCGCTCGATCTCTCCAACCTCTATCAGCCCGCGAGCGGGCAGACCTGGCTGGGGACGACCGGGCTGCGGCTGCGGCCGGGGTGGCTGATCGACCTCAACGCGGGCGGCTGGGCGAGCTATTCCTGGGCGGTGGAGACGGCCGCGCCTTCCTTCGGCGGCGGCGGCTATTCGACGGGCGACACCATCACGCTGAGCGGGGGCAGCGGGACGGCGCCGGTGCTGACGGTCTCCTCCGTCGGCTACGCGCTGAGTGCCGCGACGGTGGCGACGCCGGGCGCGGGATACAAGATCGGCGACGGGTTTGTCGCCAGCGGCGGGACGCTCGCCAGCGGAGGCTCTCAGCTCGTCATTTCGGTCCAGAACGTGGGCAACTCGGCGGCTTCGGCGACGCTCGCTTCGCCGGGCAGCGGCTATGTGGTCAACGAGGTGGTGACGCTGGCGGCGCCGGCGAGCGTGGCGCCGGGCCATGTCGGGCAGGCGGTGACGATCACCGTGCTTTCGGTGGGCTCGGGCGGCGCGATCGCGACTTATGCGATCAGGAACATCGGAACCTATGACACGATCCCGGCGAACCCGGTGGCGCAGGCATCCTCCACCGGGGCGGGGACGGGGGCTAGTTTCGATCTGACCTGGCTCGCGGAGGGGCCCGGCGAGGTGACCGCGATCGGCATCGAGGTCGCGGGCGGATATGCGGCGACCCCGGTGGGCGATCTTGTGCAGGCGGCGACGAACGGGCTGGGCAGCGGGCTGACGCTGGCGCCGACGTGGACCACGGGCGCGGTGCAGGCGGTGAGCGTGACCACGCCGGGCGACTGGACCACGCTGCCGGCGGCGCAGAATCTCGGCCAGGCCTCCTCCTCCGGCGCGGGGACGGGCGCGCTGTTCCGGGTGGGATTCGTGCCGGCTTCGACGGGAACCAACAACCAGAACACGCTGAGCTATGATCCGACCAGCCTGGCGTTGGAGTATTCCAGCGGCGGCGTGACGGCGGCGCATCTCGGCCTGATCGGCTCGGTGGAGACGGCGGGGAACACGGCGGCGACGCTCGACCTCAAGGCGCTGAACGCTTCCGCCGCGGAGGTGATCTACAGCCAGGTGCTGGGCGGGATCATTTCGGCGACGGCGGGGACGGAGACCGGGAGGCTCCAGATCTGGACGCGGCAGAGCGGGACGTTGACGCTGGAGTTCAACGCGGCGGGCGGTATCGCGATCGGCGCGCCGACAGGAGGGCCGATGGGCGTGGGGACGCTGAACTGCACCGGGCTCTATGTGAACGGCGTGGCGGTGACGGTGCCGTGACGGAGAAAACCATGGAAGTGCCTGCGGAATTGCTGCGCGCCATCGCCGAATATCTTTCGATGCGGCCGCACCGGGAGGTGGACGCCCTGCTGCGCGGGCTGGACGCTGCGGCGCGCGCGGCGGCGCAGAGGCGGGGGCAGGGATGGCCGCCCGCGCACGCGGGGGAGGCTCAGAGCGGGCCGAAAGCGGGGGAATCGTGAGCGTCACGCTCCGGTTTTCGGGCGGCGAGGGATGGGAAGGGGCGATCGTCCGCTGGTGGACGTGGAGTTGGGCCGGGCATGTCGGGATCGACCTCGGCGACGGGCGGGTGATCGACGCGACGCCGGGGCCCGGGGTTGCGGTGCGGGCGGTCGCTGCGGGGCGTGGCGACCGGATGTTCGGCGTCCGGTGCAGCGAAAGGACGGCGGCGCGGGTGGTGGCGTGGGCGCGGGCGCAGGTGGGCAAGCCCTACGACTGGGGCGGCGTGCTGGCATTTCTGGCGCGGCGGGACTGGCACGATCCGCGGGCGTGGTTCTGCTCCGAGCTGGTGGCGGCGGCGTTCGAGGAGGCGGGCGAGCCGCTGCTGCGGACGGCGCATCTGGAGCGCGTGAGCCCGCGCGATCTGCTGCTGAGCACGAAGATCGAGGAGGTTCCGGCGTGAAGGAAGCACAGGAGCCCGAGGACATGGGCAAGATCGCCGACAGCGTGTGGCTGAAGATCATCACGCGGATTTCGGCGTTTCTGGTGCCGGCGCTGCTGTTCTGGCTGATCAGCAGCGTATCGCAGTTCGCGCATCGGGTGGACACGCTGGCGACGCAGATGCAGGTGCAGCAGCGCGCGCTTTCGGACCAGTTCGATCTGGTCGAGAGCCAGTATGCGGACCTGATGCGGCGCGTGAAGCGGCTCGAGGGGCTGACGAAATGATGCGGCTGGTGCTGGTGTTCTGCCTGGCGGCGAGCCCGCGCGCGTGCGTGCGGGTGCAGCAGGTGGGCGCCTCGATGGGCGACTGTCTGGGCGGCGCGCAGGAGCGGGCCGGCGACTGGCTGAGGAGGCATCCCGGGTTCCGGCTGCGCGCATGGGCGTGCAGGCTCGGGGGCGACGGAAAGGGAGTGTGACGTGAAGTATCTGTTGGCGAGGATGATGGAGCCGAGCACCTATGCCGGCCTGAGCGCGCTGCTGCTCGGGCTCGGGGTGAAGGTGCCGGCGGGGACGCTGCATACGGTGGTTTTCGTCGCGGGCGTGGCGGCGGCGGCGGGTGCGGTGGTGATGAAGGAAGGGGTCGCGAAGGCGCTGGAGAGCGGCGACGCGGCGGCGGCGGCGGCGGCAGAGGCCGCGGTGATGAAGCCGCCGGGATGAGCGAGCACATGGCCGCGCGGCAGTTGGAAGCGGTGTGTGCCGGATTGCGAGCCGCCGTGAAGAGCTTCCGGAGACTGGCATCCGTCGAGGCCGCGAAAGGGGACGAATCGGCGCGGGAGTGGCTGACGGTGATCGATGCTTTTCTGCAAGGCGCTGACGAAGAATTCGCGAAGCATGAGGGAGCGAAAGACCGATGACGATCTGTGCAAGGCTGGCGTGCTGGAGCGTGATTGAAATGCCGGAGGGCGGAGAAAGGAAGTCCTACGAGCTGATCGGATTGCGCGCGGTCTATTCGAGCGACCCCAGCAGCCCGAACTACAGCTTTTCGCAGGCTACTCCCTGCGCGGATTTTTCCATGACGATCACCAATCCTGCTGCGTTCGGCGCGTTCTTGAAGGGAAAGGAATACGATGTGCTGCTTTCCCCTGTCGATCGCGAGCCGGGATGAGCAGCTTCGACGAGCACCGGGCGCGCCGCGACGCGGATCTGGCGTGCATCGCGCGGGCGAGCGCGGAGCAACTGCGCGTGCTGGGCGAGGGATATGCCGCGCGGCCGGTGCTGGCCGAGATCGAGGCGGAGAGCGTGGAGAGGATCGCGCGGAGGGTGCTGGAGATGCTGCGCGAAGAGCGGGCGGCCGAGGGGGATTGAGGGATGGCATGGACCGATACACAACTTGCAGCGGCTTATTCTGCACTTACGTCTGCTCCAGCAACACTAGCTGATGCTGTTACTGCACTTAATGCCCAGACTACCAACATAACAATTGACGTGCCGGTTGGAACAATTTACGGAAATCTGTTGCTGACTGGAGTATGGGCACAGATGGTAGCATGGGCAAAGGCCAATCCGTCGGATACTACAGGTGCATTAGCAGTCATTGATGCAATGCAAGCAATGTTGACATCACCAAATATCCCCGATGTAACGATGAGTAACCCAACTACAGCAGCACTGATTTCTGGAATGCTGGCGAAGCTTGTGAGTTCAAGTGTCATTACACAGACACAGGAAGCTGCAATTTTGGCATTGGCTTCCGCTACAGTAGCTGTCTGGCAACCGGCAGTTATCATTTCGGATTTGCAAAGAGTGCAGCGTGCTGGCGGTATTCCTGCATCTGTGCCTCCTTATCCCGGCTATGTAGCTCCGTAGGAAACACACCATGACTGCATCAGGAATAGGCTATGGGCTGCTACAAACTGGTATCTCGCTTGGTTCGGTGTTCAATTCTCTGGCAAGCGGCTCGGATGCAATTACAGCGGCTATTACGTTGCCTGCTGTCACAAACTCGACAGGAGCTTCGCCTTACATTGCCGACCTCGAACTCATCATGGGAGCATCCATAACGACGGGAACCGGTGCTCCATATATTCAAGGGACTTGGATTTTTGCTGACAGCAGCTCTAATTATGATGGATTTTATGGTGTAGTCGCGTTCCAGCTATATCCAATCAACTACACTAGTTTCACTGCACCATTTCCCGCTAGCACGGCCTTGGGGACTGTGTTGAGGGTGCCTGGTATTATTCTGCCGAGAGTATTGAGCACTTCGGCGGCAAACGCAAAATTGGTGCTATTCAACAATCTTGGTGCAGCATTTAACGCAAGTGTTACAGCAACGCTTTATCCTGCGGGCGATGACATAGGCTAAATGCTATGGGACGCTCGTATGGTCCTAGAAATTACCTAAATCCAACTCAAGTCCCAACTAAGCCTGTTGAGATCGATGAGGGGCATCCGCTGGCGCGGGGGCTGATTTATTGCTGCATCCCAGGATCGCCACACGGGTTTCTGGACCTGACCGGGCTCAATGCGCCTGCGGTGATTGCCCAGCCGAATACTTTAACATCAATTGGAGGGTCGCCTAACGGTTCGGGGTTCTACTATCCGCCGGGCGGCGGCAGCAGCACCAACGGGCAGGCGACGGCAGTAGCGGGAAGTCAAGTAGTGGGGCTGACTTCGGCCGCTTCAATCGGTTTGTCCGTATTTTTGGAAGGCGTTGTTTCCAGTGGATATCCGGCTCCGTTTACTGTCGCAGGCAATTCTAGTTCTATCCAGTTTGTGCTCAGCTACGCTCAACCGAAGTTCGTTTGGTCCAACTCAAATGTAAGTTCTTCTGCTTCTGTGACGTCCAAAGGCACTTACGGAATAGTTGGAACAGCCTCGCCTTCAAATATCTATATTTATTTTCTCGGCGCAACAAACGGATATTATACCACGACCCTATCTAATACATCTGCCAATATCATTTTGAATGGGACCGCCGGAACCTATCAGAGCTCTCCCGGCATGACTGTTTTAAATGCGTGCATTTGGAATGTCGCGCTGCCTGCGGATTTGGCGTTCTGGTTCAACGCAGAGCCGTTCGCAATGCTTCGGCCGGTGGTGCGGCGGAAGTATGGGTTTCTGTCCGCTGGCGGCAGCGGGGCTAGCGCGTCGGCGGCGCCCGGGGTGCTGCTGGATGCCGGCGGGGCGGTGGTCGGCTCGGCTGCTGCTGCTGTGGCGGCTGCCGGGGCGCAACTGCTCGACCAGGGAGGATTGGCGGCGGCTTCTATTACTGCCGGCGGGACTGCGGCGGCGGCGGCGCTGGTCGATGCGGGGGGATCGGCGGCGGCGAGTGCGCAGGCGGAGGGTGCGGCCGGTCCCGGCGCGCTGCTCGACGCCGGCGGGGCGGCGAGCGCGAGCACGGGAGGCTCGGTCTCGACCGCGGCGGGTGCGGGCGCGCTGCTCGACCAGGGAGGGCCGGCGGGGGCTTCCGTTACCGCAGGTGCGGCCGGAGGGCCCGCGGCGCTGCTCGATGCGGGGGGACCGGCGGCGGCGAGCGCGCAGGCGGAGGGTGTGGCCGGCCCTGGCGCGCTGCTCGACGCCGGAGGGGCGGCGAGCGCGAGCACGGGAGGCTCGGTCACCAGCACGGCCGCGGGCGGCGCGCTGGCGGATGCGGGCGGCGCGGATGCCGTGCGGGCGGATTTTTCGGGGTCGGCACAGCCGGGGGCGCTGGCGGACGGGGGCGGCGCCGCGGTGGGCGCGGTGGATATCGGCGCGGCGGCGCTGGCCGGGATGCTGGCCGAGAGCGGAGGCGCCGCGGGCGTTTCGGCCGGGGTTGCGGCGGCCGCCGGCGGCGGGGCGCTGAGCGATGGAACGGGGCCGACACTGGCGGCCGATCTGCGGACGCCGCCGGCGCAGCGGACGCTGCTGGTGGTGGCCTCGAAGCGGGGATTTCTGGTGGTTCCGACGCAGCGGGGCTTTTTGGTTCAGGACTAGAACAGGTTCAGGAGACCACGATGGCGAGCGTGCAGATCTACGACAATGCGAAGCTGACGATCGACGAGGCGAAGATGAATTTCTCCGCCGACACCTTCCGGCTGCTGCTGGTTACTTCGGCCTATACTCCCAGCGTGCCGACGGATGCGACCTATGCAAACGTTTCCTCCTACGAGGCGAGCGGCACGGGGTATACCGCCGGCGGCCAGGCGCTGACCGGGGTTTCCCTGGTGTATGGGGCGACCGCTCTGCCGACGATCGGGGCCGGAGGGTCGGGGTATGCCGCGTCCGCCACCTTTACGGTGACGGTCTCGGGTGGCACCAGCACCACGGCGGCACAGGTCTCGGTGACCACGAACGCCTCGGGCGTGGTGACCACGGTCAACTCCGTCGTCACGGTGGGGGCCTACACCGTGCTGCCGGCGAACCCGGCGGCGACGACGGGAGGGACGGGCACCGGGCTCACGCTCGACATGGTGTGGGGCGTGCTGGTCGAAGCGGCGACGGTGACGTGGACCACGGCGACGGTTTCGGCCAAATACGCGGTGGTGGTGCACCAGGCCGGCGGCTCGCTGGCTTCGACCGACCTGCTGGTGGGGTATGTGGACCTCAACCCGGGCGGCGGGAACATCAGCTCCACGGCGGGCAATTTCACGGTGACGTGGTCCGGCGGGGACATCTTCTCCACGACCTGAGCGAGGAGGGGATGCGGTGCAAGTTCTGGGGAGCATCGTGCGGACGGCGACCGAGATGCTCGACTATTCGGCGGATTTCTCGGCCGAGATCGCGGCGAACGAGGCGGGAGACACGATCGTCTCGGTCAGCGTGACCTGCGCGGACGCGACAATGGCGGTGAGCAAGGCGGCGGCGAATGCGGCGCTGACCGGCGTGGTGTGGTGGATGACGGGCGGCGCGACGGGGACGACGGAGGTGGAAGTGGTGGCGACCACGGCGGCCGGGCGCACCATGGCGGTGAAGATCCCGGTTTTCACTCGATAGGAGAGGCGAAATGATGAAATGGGCAGGCGCGGCGGCGGCCGTGCTGATGCTGGCCGGGTGCGTGCCGCCCGCCGCGCAGACGCAGGCGCCGGGGCAGACCTCGGGCGGGGCGTATGATGCGGCGGCGACCGCGCTCGGCGCCTATGACGCGGCGGTGGCGGCGGAACTCACTTACCTCAACCTGCCGACGGCTGACCCGGCGGTCGCGCGGCAGATGGAGGCCGACCGGATCGCCGCATGGGCGCTGGTGAAGCCGCTGGCGGATGCCGCGGCGGCCGGGAACGCGGCGCCTGCCGCGGCGGCGGTGACGGCGGCGCAGGCGGCGATCGACGTGATGAATGCGTATCTGACCGCTCATGGCGTGGTGGTGAAGGGAGCGGCGCAATGAGCGGCGTTTTGGGCGCGGTGGAGGCGGCGGATGCGCTGCTGCAAGCCTGGGTGGTGCTGATGCCGGAACTTACGACGTCGATCGCGACGCTGGGGCAGATGGTGCGCGGGCAAGCGGTGACGCCGGCGCAGGTGGCCGAGATGGAGGCTGCGGCGGTGCAGATCGGGCAGACGGCGGCGGCGAAGGCGGCGGCGCTTGAAGCGTCGGCGCCGGGGGGTGGGGTTCAACCAGGCTGATCCGGTGGATGTGCTGGCGCGGACGGTGTGGGCGGAGGACCGCGGCGGCGGACGCGAGGGCATGGAGGCGGTGGCGGCTGTGGTGATGAACCGCGTGCGGCGGCCGGGCTGGTGGGGGCACGACGTGGTGAGCGTGTGCCGGGCGCCGTGGCAGTTTTCGTGCTGGAACGCGGGCGGCGCGAACCACGCGGCGATGCTGGCGGTGACCGGGGCCGACCCGGCGTTCGTGACGGCGCTGCTGGTGGCGCAGGAGGCGATCGGCGGCAGGCTGGCGGACCGGACCGGCGGCGCAGATTCCTACTACGCGGAGGGATCGCCGATGCCGCGGTGGGCGGCGGGGAGGACCCCGACCGCGGTGATCGGGGGGCAGATTTTTTTCCGGACAGAGGCGTAGCGGTTCATTTGAACCGGCGAGCGGTGTGTTGTTTGTGCGTTAAGTGGTTGAAATGGTTGGGTGGAGTGAGAGGATTTGAACTTCCGGACCCTGCGCC
Organism: Rhodospirillales bacterium; assembly: GCA_028866335.1. Next base: position 12,564 of record JAGWIL010000003.1, on the reverse strand, counting down.
CCGAACACTTGGGGTGGTGGTGTTTTTTCAAGGGTTTGGGTCGTTTGGGAGGGGCTTTGTGCGGGTTTTGGGGTGTGGGATTTCAGGTGGTTGCGGTGTGGGGTGGTTCAGGTGGACCGCTGCGCGGTGTTGCAGTGGTCAGGCATCTTCGATGGCGGCGGCGGCTTCGGCGAGGAGGCGGTGCAGTTCGGCTTCGGGCGGAGGGGCGTCGATCCAGGAGATTTCGGCGAGCAGGAAGCCGCCGGCGGCGTAGGTGACGCCGGCGAGCGTGTCAACCGGGGCTTCTTCGGGCTCGGGCTCGCCGTCGAAGCCGAGCGCGACCACGCGGGCGATGAAGCGCGGGGCGCGGGTGCGGATGACGTATTCGCGGCCGGTGGCCGCGCAGTCTCCCGTGATGTAGAGGTCCCGCGGCCATGCATCGTGGTCCGGCGCGGTGCGGCCGAGGGCGCGCAGGATGTCGGCCGCCATGCCTTCGGTGATTGCGACGGTGCCGGCGGCGAGGCGGCGCATGTGGCGGGGATTGACGCCGACCGCGCGGGCGAGCGCGCTCTGCCAGTCATGCCCGTAGCGGGCGGCGCCGAGGGCGCGGAGTTCGGGGGCGGTCATCATCAGAAATACTCCCTTTCTTCGCGCCGCGCGGCGCGGCGGGCGCGGGCTTCGGCGCCGCGGGTGTGTTTTTCTTCGGCGGCGTGCCGGCGTGCGGATTCGTCGGGCCAGCGGAGGCGGCGCGTGCCGTTGCGGTAGACGTTGCGGCCCTTGCGGGTGATCTTCGTGCCGGTCGCGACCGGCTCCACGCCGTCGCTGGCCAGCACGAAAAGCGTGAAGGTGTGCTGCTGCTTGGCGTCGCCGTAGGAGTCGCGCACCACCTCGGCGATGAGGCGGCGATCGCCCAGGTATTTCGGATTGCGGAAGCTGCCGCCGAATGTCGCCTCGGTGAAGAGGATGGTATCGCCGGTAACGACGTCGCCGGTGCAGTCGAGGTGGAAATCTTCGAAGGAAATGGTCATCGGGGTCTCTCCCGTCTCGCGGGGCCTCATTGCCCTCGCGCAAGTCCTATTTAGGACATCGGGCGGGGATTGTCAACGGGAATTTTGGGGTTGGCGGAGATTTTTCAGCCCAGGGCCTTGGCGGCGGCGGCGAGGTGGTCGGGGTGGTGGTGGGCGTAGGTTTCCTCGACGCTGCGCGGGCTCGAGTGGCCGAGGAAGCCGGCGATCTGCCAGAGCGGGACGCCGGCCTGGGCGAGCCAGGTGGCGGCGGTGTGGCGCAGCGTGTGCGGGGTGACGCCGGGGAGCGCCGCGCGCTCGGCGGCGCGCCGGAAGGCGTCGCGCACGGAGCCGACCGGCTGGCCCGCGTATTCGATGACCGCGGGGATGGTCGCGCGGGCGCGCGCCTCGGCCAGGACCCCGGCCAGCGTGTCGTTGACCGGGACGACCGCCCTCCCCTTGCGGGTTTTCGCGCGCGAAGGCTCGCGCAGGTCGATGCGGCGTCGGTCGAGGTCGACACGGTCCCAGGTCAGCGCCAGGATCGCGCCGGCGCGGGCCGCGGTGTGCAGCGCGAGGGCGACGAAGAGCCGCAGATGGGGCGATCCGCAGGCGGCGAGCAGGCGATCGGCCTCCTCGCGGGTCAGCCAGCGGTCGCGCGCGGGCGGCCGTGGCGGCAGCGCGATGGGAGGGGCGGCGGCGAGCAGGCGTTCGCGCGCGGCCCAGCGCAGGGCGGCGCGCAGGCATTGCAGCTCGGTGCGGACGGTCGCGTCCGCCGCTCCGGCGGCGCGGCGGCGGCGGCAGTAGAGCCGGATGTCGGCCGGGGCGAGCGATTCGGGAGGAATCGCGCCGAGCGACGCGCCAAGCTGGCGGGCGGAGTAGCGCAGGCGGGCGAAGCCCGGAATGGCGGCGGCGGCGCGGTCCTTCAGGTAGAGCTCGAGCAGGCTTCCGATGGCGGCGGCGGAGGCTTGCTGGCCGAGCCCGCGCTTGTAGAGGCTCAGCGCGCGCTCAGCCTCCGCGCGATCCGGTGAGCCCGCAGAGAGGCGACGGCCAGCGTGGCGGATGTGCCAGGCGGCGCGGCCGGCGACGCGGACGAGGCGGGGTTCGTCGTTTCGTGACATCTGCCCTCGAATTCGGCGACCGAGGCGGCGGGAATGCGGACGAGCTTGCCGAGGCGAAGATGCGCCAGCTCGCCCGCCGCGATCAAGGCCCGGATTTTCGCCGGGCTGACCTGCCAGCGGGCGGCGAGATCGCTTACCCGCCAGCAGAAGCGCTCGGGCGCATGGGGAGCGCGCTCATTCACGGCGGAGATCTCCGATGCGGCGGATCGATTCCGCGAGCGGCACGACGGCGGCGAACAGCGGCCGGCCCTCGGGCGTGACGTAGTTCGCGACGTGGAGAAGGAGCGTGCCGCGCTTGTCGCGGACGCGGACGGGCGGGATGGGCTGGTAGGCGAGGCCGGCGCTGATCGCGCGCGGGGCGAGGCGGCCGAACGTGTCGAGAAAGCGGGGGCGGCGGAGGGTGGACATCACGAGCCTCCTCGGTCAGGGGGAAGGGCGGCGATCCAGGCCCAAAACAGGGCGTCGGCGCGCAGGCGCAGATCCTCGGTTGCGGTGATGAGGGCGCAGAGATCGCCGTGGGGAGTTTCGGGACGGGAAAAATTCTGCTGGAGGGCTTCGGCCAGCTCGTGTTCCGCAGCAAGAAAGGTCCTTGCGGCGCCGAGGATGGCAGAAAGCCCGGCGATCCGGGGGGCCACGGCGCTCATCGGCGGTAGACCACGGGTTCGCAGCGCCAGGGGAGATGCAGCGCCACGGTGATTTCGGCGCCGGCGGCGCGGCAGGCGGCGAGGCTGGGTTCGTGGATCAGCGCCACGCGGTTGCGCGCGAAGGTGACGAGAAGCAGGGCTGCGTGGATGGTCATGGGCGGAGCGCCCAGCCGAGCAGGATGGCCGCCCAGAGGAAGAGGTAGATGCCGCCGGCGGTCAGCACCGAGCCGGCGACGAGCCACGCCCAGTGCGGCGGCCGGCCGGAGGCGCGCAGGTCGAGCGCCGCGGGGCGCGGGCGGTCATCCCAGGGGTCCATCATGGCCGCTCTCCCGGTGCGGCTGGCGGCGCCGCGTCGGTGCGGCGGCGGAGCGGATGGGGGGCGGCGATGGTTTCGGCGAGGTCGGCGCAGGCAGCCTCGAGGAAGCTCTTGGCCGTGTGCAGCGCGTGGATGCGGTCGAGCGCGAGGGCGCGGGGCGGAAGGTGCTGGAGCGCGTCGGTGAGCACGTCCAGCGCGCGCTTGAGGTCGCGGCGCGCGTGGAAGAGGGCGAGGGCGTGATCGAACGCGGCTTCGGCGGCGGCGATGTCCTCGTTCATCGGCCGGCCTCCGCGCGCAGCGTGGCGGCTTCGGTGGCGAGGATGGCCGCGGCCAGAAGCAGGCGGCGGGGACGGGCGCGGCGGAGCGCGCGGCGGCGCAGCGCCCGCGCCTCGCGCAGGAGCGCGACCGCGAGCAGCGCGGCGGCGGGAGGAAGTGAGGGAGGGCCGTCGGGGACCCCCCAGAGCGGGAATTGCGGGGAGGTGGGGAAAGCGGCGAGCGGATGCACGGCGCGGCCTCCTTCACGATGGTGAGGAGGCAGTATCACACGGCGTGATCAGCCGCGCAAGAGGAAATCACGCGCCGTGAAGAGGCTATTTCGGCAGCGGCGTGGCGCGGAGCTGCCAGGGGCCGGAGGCGACCACGTCCAGCGTGAAGATTCCGCCGCGGCCGACGTAGCTGTGGCCTGGCGCGGTGGTGGAGGAGGAAACGACGGCGACGGGGTTGCCCTTGGGGTCGAGGACCGTGACCATCGAGCCCGGGCTGCCGAAGTGCCAGGCGAGCGACCAGGGGCCCGGCATGGCGAAGGGCGCGACCGTGCGGGTGCCGTCGCCGGTGAAGCGGCGCGCGCCGGCGGGGGCTGCGATGTGGTCATAGCAGGCGAGCCGGGCCGCGGGAGCCGCGATGGCGCGGCAGCCGGCGAGCGAGGCGGCGGCGGCGGGAGAGGCGAACGCCAGGACGGCGGCGAGCGCGGACGCGGTGCGGAGCGGTGGCATTTCGGGTCCTGTCGGGCTGTGGCGGCTCAAAGATGAGGCTTGCCCGGCCGCGGTGCAATGGCCCGACGCGGCGGCGCGGGAGACGCGGGTAGCCGCCGCTTCCTTCCGGTCAGGAGACCGGATCGCCGTTCAGCGCGCCGAGCTGCTCCGCGGCCTTGCGCAGGCGGTCCGCCAGCGGATGCGGGATGCCCCAAAGGCTGCCGAAATAGAGCCAGTCCGCGCCGACGCCGGTGCGCTGGTGAAGCCGCGTCAGCACGGCGAGATCCTTCGGCAGGCGGGTGCCGGTCTCCCACTGCGAGTAGCGGTTTTGCTCGATGCCGAGCACCTCCTGGGCGAAGGCGCTGGCGCTTTCGACCCCGAGCGCGAGGCGGACACTCTTCAGCCGGAGGCCGATCAGGACGTTGGGGGGAATGTGTGTGCTCATGTCACGGATAGTGACAGATTTGGCGCCAAAAGTCATATCACGGGGGGGCTTGCGCTGGGATCACGCTGCGTGATAGGGTGGCGCCATGGAAAAGATGGAGACCAGGGATCTGGTGCAGCGCCTCGGCGGCGCTGGGAGCGTGGCGGCGGAGCTTGGCGTGCGCCCCAACGTTGTCGGCATGTGGTGCGCGCGGGATTCGGTGCCGGCGCGCTGGCTGGTGCCGATGTGGCGGCTTGCGCTGCGGCGCGGCGTGCCCTGGGAGCCGCCGGGTGCGGCCGGGCTGACGCTGACCGGGCGGGCGGCGTGAGCGCACCCTCGTCGCGCGGGCGGGACTTGCGTGCCGGGGCCGGCGGGGAAGGCTCGGGGTGGGCGGAATTGCATCCGTGGCGGTCTGTTCCTGGCTGGGCGGCGGATATGCGCGCCCCGGGCGCCGCTGTCATGCGGAAACGGTTCGCGTGAGCGTGCGCCGGGGCGCGGCGGCTGCGGCTTCGCTGAAGAGCGCGTTTCGCGTGCTGGTGCGCGCGGTGGGCGGAGTGGACGCGGCGGCGGCGTGCTCGCGGGCCGGGCGGTCGCTGATCTCCGAATATCAGACCTTCGAGAGCGAGCGGTTTCCGCCGGTCGACGTCGTGCTCGACATCGAGGAGATCGCAGGGAGCCCGGAAGTGACCGCGGCGATGGCGCGCGCGCTCGGGTTCCGGCTGGTGCCGGCGGAGCCGCGCGCGGAGGGCGAATTGTGCGCCGCGCTGGCGCGGATCGGGCGCGACTGCGGGGAGATCTTCGCCGCCGCCGCGCACGTGCTTTCGGGCGGCGGGGTGAGTGCCGCGGAGCGCGCCGAGCTGGTCCGCGATCTCGACGATCTGCAACGGGTCGCCGGCGAGGCGCTGGCGCTGGTCGAAAGGGAGAAGCGATGACGGCAGGATGTCGCGTGCCCGACCCCGGCCGCTTCGGCTGCACGCTGGCGGAGGCGCCGCAGCTGCCCGAGCGGGCGCTGTGGCGCGCGGTGGTGTTGCAGGCGATGGCCGACGCCGGGATGGCGCTGGGCTGCGGCTGCCCTTCGTATCAGCGCGGGCAGGTGCGGGTGCAGGCGATGGCGTTCCTGTTCGGCGACGGAAGGTGGCGGGGCGCGCGCGAGGCGTGCTGCGACGCGGCCGGGATCGACCCCGCGTGGCTGGAGCGGCGGCTGCGGGCGCACCGGCCGGCGGCGGAGGAGTTCGCGGTGCTGCCGGAGGAAGAGCCCGCGGCGCCGTGGGACACTGCGGCGAGCGACGCGCGGAAGGCGGCGGCGCGGGACGGCGCGCGGCGCGAGGCGATCCAATACGCCCGCGAGGAGGGCGGCGGCTGGGCGATGGCGGCGGCGCTGTGCGAACGCGCGGGCGACCCGGTCAGCGCGAACTCGCTGATCAAATGGGCCCGGGTGAAGGGGATCGGGATGCTCGGGCGGCGCTGGATTTCGCGCAGCGCGCGCGGGGATGTGCGCCGGGAGGCGATCGCGCGGGCGCGGGAAGTCGGGCGCGGCTGGGAGTTCGTCGCCGCACTCTGCGCCGAGCGCGGAGACGAGGTCGCGCGCAAGACCTTGCAGGAATGGGCGCGGGAAAACGGGATCGCGCCGCTGCGCGCGCCGACGCCGCGCCAGATCGCGAGCGTGGCGCGGATGCGGGCGGCGCGCGCGCGGGCGAAGCGGAGTGCGGCGGAAGCGGAGGGCGTGCGGTGATGGAAATTCTGGTCCGCGTCGAGATCACGGTCGCGGAGGCGGCGCTGCGGCTGCTGGGCGCGATGATCGCCGGGCGCGGCGTGCCCGCGGAGGAGGTTCCGGCGGCGCAGGCGGTTGCGGTGGCGGCGGAAGGGACGCGGGCGCCGGAGCGCGGCGGGGAACTGCCGGAGGGGCGCCGCGCGTCGCGGGCGGCGGTGATGGAAGAGGCGATCGCCTGGGCGCGGCAGTCGGGCGGTCTCTGGCGCGACGCCGCGCGCTTCTGCGCCGAGCACGGAGTGGATGCGAGCCCGCAGGCGGTGAAGCAGTTCGCGCGGCGCAGGGGAATTGCGTCGCTCGGGGCGCCCCCGAGCGCGGAGCGGCTTGCCGCGGTGGCGCTTGCGCGGGCGGCGAACGCGAAGCGCCGGGCGGCGGAATCGCGGAGGGAAGAGGCACCCGCGCCGCCTGCGCCCGCTGTCGTGGCGCCGGCGGAGCCGCCGGGAGACGGCGTGATCCTGGCGACGCGGGAGCAGGCGACGCGCTGGGCGTTCGAGAATCATGTGGCGTGCGCCGAGTTCGACCTCGAGCGCATCAATCGCGCGCGGGGGGAAAGGGGGCTGCATCCGTTCCTGATCACGCGGACCGCCGTCCGTGCGGGCTGAGGCGCGCGGGGTGGCTGTGGGCGCTGCGCCGGAGGCGGTGTGGATCGGGCGGCTGCGCTGTTCGGTCTGCCGCGGCGCGCCGGTAGCGGCGGTGGCGCCGGGCGGACGGCACGAGCGCGGTGCGGGGATGCTGCTGCGGCGCGGGACGCGGATGAAGGCGTGGTGCGCGGGATGCTGGCAGTTGCGGTTCGGAGGCGGGGCGTGAAGCGCGAGGAGATGCTGCGCGAGGCGCAGCGGCTGGCGCGGCATGTCGGCGCCGGGATGATCGCCGAGCACCAGGCGCGGAGCGTGATTTCGCGCATGGTCGCGCGGGCGGAAGGCTCGACGCCGGCGGCGCAGAGGCTGCTGGCGGATCTGATGACATCGTTCGACCTCGCGCTGCTGCGCGAGCGGGAAATCTTCTGAGGTTCGGCCGGAGGTGGTGGTGGAGGACTGGGTCGAGGATTGGTTCGACGCTCTCGAGGCCGGGGTGGATGCGGCGGAGGCGATCGCGCCCGGGCGGGGATGGATGTTCCGCGATATCGCCCGGGTGGGACCCCGCGGGGAGGAAGAGGGCGGATATTTCCAGCCTGCGGCTGCGAAAGGGCGGAGGGCGATGCGGCTCTACCTCGGCGTGCGGGCGGGAACGGCGGTGCTGTGCCGCGCGGAGGACTGGCTGCGGCTGGCGGGGCTGCCGGATGCGGGAACGCTTTCCGAAGGTGCGGCGCAGGCGCTCCGGGCGCACGGGCTGCGCGCGGAGACGGAGGCGACGTTCGACCGCGCACAGGCGCTGTTCGGGGCCGATCTGGTGGACGTGATTTCGGTTCCGCTCGACGCGGACGGCCCGGTGCTGCGGCTGCGGGGGACGGCGGACGTGATCGGCGCTCCGCAGCAGCCTTGGGAGGCGCCGGTGCGGCTGCGCGGGTCGCTGCGGGCGTGGATGCGCGGGGCTGCGCTGGGCGTGGCGCTGATCGGCGACGCGGCGGACTCGGTGCGCTGGCTGCGCGGGGCGAGCGGTGTCGTGTGCGACGGCGTGGCGCAGGCGCAGGCGATGGAGGCGAAGCTGCGGCGCGATTACGAGATGCCGCGGCTGCTGGTGGCGGCGGGAGGGGTGGGGTGAGGACGCTGCTGCATCTTTCGCATTGCCGTGTGCGCCAGTCCGACTGGCCGGATGATCTTTTCCAGGGCGCGTTTGCCTTGCAGGGTCCGTGCGGCGCCGCGCTTCTGGTGCTCGCGACCACGGGCGGCGGCTGGGACCATGTGAGTGTCAGCCTGCGCAACCGGTGCCCGAATTGGCAGGAAATGGAATTCGTCAAGCGTCTGTTCTTTCGCGAGCAGGAGACGGCGATGCAACTGCACGTGCCGCCCGACGACCACATCAGTTTTCATCCGTATTGTCTGCATCTTTGGCGCCCGAACGACGGGCGCGAGATACCGCGACCGCCCCCCGAGATGGTCGGCCCCAAAATGGCCGCGGCGGGAGGGGTGGGGTGAGCGAAATCGATCTCTTGCGGTTCTGCAACCCGGAGCGCGAGGTGGCGGAGCCGTTCAGCGCCGGCGCGTTCACCTATGCGTGCAACGGTCACGTCATGGTGCGGGTGGCGCGGCGCGCGGAGGTGCCCGAGCGGTGGGTGCCGTGGGAAGTGCAGGAGCTTTGGGAGGATGCGGAAGCGTCCTGGCCCGAGAGTTGGGCGCGGATCGAGGGCTTGCCGCAGATTCTTACCACGTGGTGGGTGCAGATCGCGGATGTGACGGTCAAGGCGCTGTATCTGCGCGATCTGATGACATTGCCTGGGCTGCTGGTCGAATATCCGCTGCACGAGGCCGGGGTGCCGCGGTCGAAGCATGGCTGCCCGCTGGTGCGCTTCCGGTTCGACGGCGGCGAGGCGCTGCTGGCGCCGGCGTGGCTGTCGGAGCGCGATGCCGTCGGCGCGCTCATGCTCTCTCTCGTGCCGGTGTAGCGGAGGCGCGGCGCGTAGGAATGGCCGCTAAATCGTACTCAAAGGAGGCGACCCGTGAGCAGATCAGGATATAGCGAGGACATCGACGACGATTGGGGGTTTATTCGTTGGCGCGGGAGGGTAGCCAGCGCGGCGCGTGGGCGGCGCGGCCAGCAATTCCTGCGAGACCTCGTGGCTGCGCTCGACGCGATGCCCGAGAAGCGGCTGATCACTGGCGAGATTCAGAACGATAGCGGGGTCTGCGCGATCGGAAGCGTGGGCTTGCGGCGAGGCATTGATCTGGCCGCCATCGATCCGGAAAATTGGGAGGCGGTGGGTCAAATTTTCGACATTGCAGAACCTCTGGTGCGCGAGGTCTTTTACCTGAACGACGAGGCGTTTGGCGGCAAGACACCCGAACAACTCTGGCAGCGGATGCGCGATTGGGCCGTTGCTTTGATCAAACCCGTGCCGCTGTAGCGGAGGCGCGGGGTGAGTGAGGCGCCGATTTCTTTGGAGGAGGCTCGGCGGCGGCGGAGACGCGGCGGCGGTGATGCGCGGCGCGTGGCGGAGTGTCCTCTGGTCGCGCTCGGCCATCTCGACGGGGCGTTTCATTTCCTCGACATCTCCGGCCAGGAGCGCAGGCTTACCGCGCGGCAGATGGGCAGCCGGGCGGAGATTTCCGCGCTGTTCCTCGGCGATACCGCCTGGCTCGCGGAGAATTTCCCGCGCGTCGTCACCACCCGTTCCGTGGTTGATGGCGAAACCGTCGTCGATGCCAGCGTGCAGGGGTTTTCTCATGCCGCCGCCGGTGAATTCCTGATGGCTCGGTGCCGCGAGGCGGGGATTTTCGGCACCCACGTGGTGGTGCGGCGCGCGGGCATCTGGGCCGGCGCGGACGGCGCGCCGCTCGCGCATTGCGGCGACGGCGTGCGCGGCGCCGGCGGATGGCGCGGCGTGGGGTTCCGCGAGGGCGCTCAGGTGTTCGCGGCGTCGGCTCCGGTGCCGCGGCCGGCGGATGCGGCGGCGTCGGCGGAGATCGCGCGCGGACTGTGCGCCGATGTCCGCGAGCTGTGGCGCGCGCGCGACGCGGGGGCGGAGATCGTGCTGCTCGGGCTGGTCGGCTGCGGGTTCCTCGGCGCGGCGCCGCGATGGCGGCCGAACGGCTTCATCACCGGAGGCGCGGGCAGCGGAAAATCGATGCTGCTCGATTTCCTGCGCGCGTGCTGGCCGCTGCACCACTATACCAACGAGACCTCGAAGGCGGGGCTCGAACAGGCGCTTTCGGGGCGGGCGATGCCGTCCGCCATCGATGAATCCTCCGACCGCGCGGACCAGGCGGGCGCGCAGGCGCTGCTCGACGTGGTGCTGGCCGCGACCGGCGGCGAAGGCACCAAGGGACATCGCGGATCCGCCGAAGGGCGGGTGCGCGTGATCGAGGTGCTCGGCGTGATGGTGATGGCGAGCGTCTCGCCGCCCGAATTCCTGCCCCAGCACCGTTCGCGGTTCGCACTGGTCGAGCTGATGCAGCCCGATGGCGGCGCGGACCATGCCGGCGCGATGGCGGAGGCGATCGGGCGCGCGCGGGCGGCGGGACCCGCGCTGTGGGCGCGCGCGCTCGACGCGTGGCCGCGCTGGGCGCGCGTGCTGGCCGCGTTCCGCGAGGCGCTGGGCGCGCGGGCGACCGAGGCGCGGGAGATGGACCAGCTCGGCGCGATTCTGGCCGGATGGTGGGTGCTGGTCGAGGACGGCGTCCCGGGCGCGGCCGAAGCCGAAGCCTCGGTGCGGGCGGTGGACGCCTTCGTGCGCGGACGCGAGGCGAGCGAGGGCGAGAGCGCGCCGCGGCGCTGCATCGACCATCTGCTCGCATCCCTGGTGCAGCGCGACCGCTCGACCGAGCGGGCGACCGTGGGCGAGCTGATCGCCGGGATGTTCGACCCGCTGACCGACGCCGGCGAGATCGCGCGCGCCAGGACCGATCTTTCGCGCTACGGGATCTGCGTTCCGCTCCAATCCGCGCGCGGCGACGGGATCTGGCTGCTGCCGGCCTCACCCGCGCTGCGGGGGCTGTTCGGCGACGGTCCCTGGCGCGGAACCCGCTGGGAAATCGAGCTTTTGCGGCTGAACGGGGCGTTCCGGTCGAAGGTTACGGTGCGGGTCGGCAAGGGTGCGACGGGCAAGGCGATCTGGGTGCCGCGGCGCGAGCTGTGGGCCGCGGAGGAGGACAGTTCCTGAAAAATCAGCGATGTGACCGTGTGACCGGATGTGCCTTTTCATGTGACCAGGAAAGAGCCGTAGAATCATGCGTGTGACCAATGTGACCGGAAATCGTCGCTGCCATATGTGCGCGTGCATATACATTCATTTTCATGGTCACATTGGTCACATCAGTCACATCGTTGATTTGAAAGGGCGAATTTGTGACCGGGCGTGTGACCGCGTGTGACCGGAGGGTGGAATGCTGCATCTGCGGGCGGTGAACGGGCTGGAGACGGCGGAGCGGATCGCGCTGATCGCCGAGGGAAGCGCGGTGCGGGCGCGGCGGGAGGAGCGCGCGCGGCGGCGGGTGGTGGTGCGGCGGACGTCGGTGGTGGATCACCTGGCGCACACCGGCCGGCTGCGGCGCGAGGAAGTGCAGGCGGCGGACGAGATCCTGCGGGTGTGGACCGCGCTGACGGCGCAATTGTTCGCCCGCGCCGGGAGCTATGGCGCGGGATGTCGCGGGAGGGTGGCGGAGGACTGGCCGGCATCGCTCCGGCGGGCGTATCGGGAGCGGTATTGCCCGTGGCGCGAGGAGGTGGGCGCGGAAAGCGTGCGCGGGCGCACGACGCTCGCCGATCTCGTGTTCTTCGTCGCGGTGGACAACGCGGGCGTGCGGCAGGTCGGCCAGCGGCTGGGGATGGACCAGAGGAGCGTGGTGCGGCTGCTCGCGGTCGGGCTCTGGCGGTATGTCGAGATCGCGGGATGGGCGGAAGTGCAGAAACCGGTGCAGAGGGGGCTTGCGCTCGCCACGTTTCAGGGGTAATGATTGCCACGATCGGAGTGTCGCGCCCGCCACGGTTCGCCCTGGCGGGTTTTCTGCGTCCGGAGGGCCCGCGCGTGATCGAGCTGTCGCTGAAGGCGGAGTTCGGGATGCTGGAGCGGGCGTTGCAGCGGGCGGCGGCGGACCAGATGCCGTTCGCGGTCGCGGTGTCGCTGAACGATGCGGCGCGGGCGGCGCGGGACCGGGTGAACCGGGAGATGCCGGAGGTGTTCGACCGGCCGACGCGGTTCACCGAGCGGGCGCTGGTGGCGCCGAAGGAGTTGGCGGCGCGGAAGGACCGGCATCAGGCGATCGTGACGGTGCGGCCGATCCAGGCGAAGTATCTGCTGCGCGAGGAGCTGGGCGGGACGCGGACGGCGGAGGAGAACACGCGCAAGGCGGGGTCCGCGCTGGTGCTGCCGGGGGCGGCGCTGACGCTCGATGCGCACGGCAACATCGCGGCGGGGACGATGAGGAAACTGCGGGCGCAGGCGAGGCGCAAGGGCGCGGGCGCAGGCGGATATCCGGTGTTTTTCCTCGCGGCGGACCGGCCGGGCAACAAGGCGGGGATCGGCGGATACTTCGAGCGGCTGAGCCGGTTTCGGATACGGCGGCTGACGGCGTTTGAAGCGCGCACGGAGTATCAGCCGAGGTTCGAATACCGGCGGCGTGTCGGGAAGGCGGCGATGGCCGTGTGGTCCGAGTCCTTCAGGCGCCGGATAGGCGAGGCGATCGCGACGGCGCGGTAGGCGGGTCCTTCCTGGATGGACGGCCAAAGAGGAGCATTTTGCGCCCCG
>JAGWIL010000380.1 GCA_028866335.1 Rhodospirillales bacterium | reverse complement strand
CACCCGCATCATCATCGTGCTCTCCATCATGCGCCAGGCAATGGGCCTGCAAACCACACCGCCCAACATGGTTCTGGCCGCGTTGGCTTTAGCACTTTCGGTATTCGTCATGCGCCCGGTCATTCAACAGGAGCAAACCGAGGCCATCCAGCCTTACCTCGCCGGTCAGCTCACTTTTTCCCAAGCCATCGCCGCCGCCGAACCCCCGGAACGCGATTTCATGCTGCGCCAAACTCGCAAGCAGCCGCTGCATCTTTTTGTTGACCTCTCCGGCGGCACATACGCGGACACGCAGCACATTCCCTTCACAGTTCTCGTGCCTGCCTTCGCAACCTCCGAGCTTGAAACCGCCTTCCAGATCGGCTTTCTCATCTACGTTCCGTTTGTCCTCATCGACCTCGCCGTCGCCTCCATCCTCATGTCACTCGGCATGATCATGGTCTCCCCAACCCTCATCTCCCTGCCTTTAAAACTGCTGATGTTCGTCTCCATTCATGGCTGGGTGCTGGTGCTCGGCACGCTCGCCAATAGTTTCAAATAATGTCGTTTTATCTTACGCTTCTCCAGCACGCTTTCGTAACGGAGCTTTCCGCCATCCTGCCCAGCGTGGCCGTGCTGCTCGCCATTGGCCTCGCCACCTCCATTTTTCAGGCAATATTCCAAATCGAGGACGCCACCTTCGCACTCTTGCCAAAAACCATGGCGATGATCGCGCTCGCCTTCACCGGCGGTTTCGGTGCGCTTGGCATCTTTTCAGCCCTGGCCAGAAACTTCATCACCAACGCGCCCGCTCTAGTGCATCAATCATGGTATTAGACGAACATAATGTCATGCTCTGGTTCGGCCGTTTTCTCTGGCCCTTCCTACGCATCACCGGCCTGTTTCTCACCGCGCCGTTTTACGGTTCCTCGCTCATTCCCAACATCGTCAAAGCCATGCTCGCGGCGGCATTGGCACTTTGCCTCGCCATGTGGCTGCCAAACCTGCCGCCTTACCCGGCGGACCCGTTCACCGCCATTTTCACCGGGTTTGTGCAAATCGCCTATGGCGGCGTGCTGGGCATGGCTTTGCAAATCGTCGTCGCGGCCTTCTCAAGTGCTGGTGAGGTCATGGGCCAAGCCGTGGGGCTTTCCTTCGCGCAATTGCAATTCCGGGAATCCTTCGGATCCAGCGCGGTATTGTCAGACCTCATGCTCTGGGCCGGGCTGCTTGGCTTCATGGCGGCGGGCGGCCCGGTCTGGCTGTTCGCGGCGCTGGCGCGCTCTTTCGCCTACGGGGCAGGGGTGGCACCGGTCTCCTCCTGGGCCGGGCTGGCCGGGCTAGGCGGCACTTTGTTTGCCGCCGCCATCGGTCTTGCCCTGCCGGTGCTGGCGGCCACATTCTGCGTCAACCTCACCGTTGGCCTCACCACCGTCTTCGCCCCCAGCATGAACCTGCTTTCTGTCGGCTTCCCGCTTCTCATTCTGGTGGGGCTATGGGTGCTGGTCACCAGCATCCCCGGCTTCGGCATCGCGTCCCAGCACCTCACCGGGCAATGCATGCAAGCCCTCGGCGCGATGCTGCCGCATGGCTGAGGAAAGCGCGGACGAAAAGAAACACGCCCCAACCGAACGCCGCCTGGCCCAGGCGGCGGAGCGCGGCGATGTCGGGCGCTCGCAGGAACTGCCAAAGGCCGCGGCCATCGCCGCTTGCACGCTGCTTGGGCTGGGGGCTGCTGCGGGGCTTGGTATCCGCCTGCTCAATCTCTTCGCTGCGGCATTGGCACAGGCTGGCACCGCCCCGCTTGCCTCTGCCTCGGGCTGGGCAAATGCCAGCTTTGCTACTTTGTTTCCGCTTCTGGCGCTTTTGGCGGCCATCGCTCTGGCGGGCAGCCTCGTCTCTGGCGGGTGGGTGTTTGCGGTCGGCCAGCTCATGCCAGATTTCTCCAAGCTCCTGCCGCAATCCGGGCTGGGGCAGATATTCTCCGGCCATGGCTTCTCTGAGCACGGCAAATCCATCCTCAAATTCCT
>JAGWIL010000379.1 GCA_028866335.1 Rhodospirillales bacterium | reverse complement strand
CTAAACTCGCTTGACACTAATTCAATAGGAACAGGTACACCAATATCTATAGTCAAAAGAGGATTAATACGTAGTTTATCAGTAAATTCTCTACTTGATGGGCCAAAGACAACCTTTCCCGTAAACGATTGACGATCTTTATTAAATTCAAATGGAAAATTACCTTGCACCGTGATTTCAGGTATTTTTTTGCTTGGTACAATGTCCGATAAAATAATTTTTTTATTACTAACTGATGTTACGCACGTAAGTGCGTAACCCGTGTAAAATTGCGGTTGTAATAATTATTTAGATGAACCGCTATGATAAACATATTTGACCTTTACACAGATTATTTACAAGTGTCACTTGGCCAAGCAACTGCAACTGGACTATCCAAGATAGTAGATAATGCAGTTTCTCATGACCAAATAACGCGAATGCTAACTAACAATGCTTCGGATAGTAAAGCCTTATGGCTAAACGTAAAATCACTGGTTAGACAGCATGAAAGTACTGAAGGTTGCTTGATATTTGATGATAGTATTTTGCATAAGCCGCATACCGATGAAAACGATATTGTATGCTGGCATTATGACCATACTAGTGGTAGAAGCGTTAAAGGTATTAACCTGCTAACCACATTCTACTATACTCAAAAGGGTGAGCAACCACTAAAGGTACCAATTGCCTTTGACATTATTGCCAAATATGGCTATTGTGACCTAAAAAGCAAAAAAGAGCAACGCAAAAGCGTAGTAACTAAAAACGAGCAAATGCGGGCACAAATTACAACTGCGATTAAAAATGCAGTGAAGTTCAGCTATGTTTTAGCTGACTCTTGGTACTCTTCCGGTGAAAACATGAAGTTTATTCATGACAAGAAGAAATACTTTATTTTTGATTTAAAATCCAATCGCCTTGCCATTATAGGTGACCGGAACAAAGCAAACTGGCAAAATATCAACCAGCTAGATTTGCAAGCGTTTACGCCAGCTAAAGTTTGGTTAAAAGATGTTGAATTACCAATACTTTTAATCAAACAGGTCTTTACAAACAAAGACGGCTCAACTGGTGTTAGATATCTTGCGACTAACAATTTGAATTTATCCAGTGATGATTTCACCAACACCTACAAAAAACGGTGGAGTGTTGAGGAATACCATAAAAGTTTTAAACAGAATACTTGCATGACTAAATCTCCGACAAGAACTGTTAAAACACAATGTGCTCATATATTTGCTTCAATTGTATCGTACATAAAATTGGAACGATACAAATTTAGCACCAAGTTAAATCATTTTGCCTTAAAAAGCAAATTATTTTTAAATGCTGCTAAAGCTGCATTTAAAGAACTTGAAGAAATTAAATTGCAGCATGCCAAATTTGAAAGTTTGGTGGACGCCGCGTAACATCAGTTATTTAAGTCATAAAATAGGAAATTACACTATTTGACAATCATGTGGATAAATTTTGCACTTTGATCTTTAATCTAGCCTCCCCATGGTTACTGACCAATTGCTGTCCATGCACTATAGGATTTCGCTGCATTTGAGTAATATACATTGCCGCATCCGGTTCCGATAACTAAATTATTTGTTGGCAAATAATTAGTAGCCATGGAAACCATAGTACAACCATCCGGGATATTATGGGAGTACGCAAGCAAATTCCAATCTGCAAAAGTATTGCTGCCAGTGTTGGCCAACGCTTGTAATAAAACATTTCCGCTTTGCATAACATAACCACCATTAGTTAGAACATATACATTACTTAATGAGTCTGTTGCTATCTGAGTTATTGCGATAGATGATTCTGTAGCTGAACTACCAGTTAATAACGACCAGGATGAGGACTGATTAATAGTTGATCCTGCCACATAATATACATTGCCATAAGTTGTGCCTGCGTATAAATTACCAGCCTGAGGATTAGTTGTAGTATCTAAAGCAATTGTAGTTAGATTTCCATTATCCGGCATATTGCTACCTAATTGCACCCATGCGGTAGAGGTTCCGGTGGCAGTAAAAGAAG
>JAGWIL010000378.1 GCA_028866335.1 Rhodospirillales bacterium | reverse complement strand
AGGGTGATGGACCAGCTTTGCCTGAAGGCGGAGCCTGAGAACATGATGAGCGGGCGCGTGAGATAAAGCAGGCTGGCGTTTTCGCCTGTGGTAATCTGAATGTTTTGGCTGGCCTTGTTGCGGCGCACGGTTGTTGCGGCGGGTTGGATGAGCTTGGCGGTCGCGTTTTTAGAAACTTCGATGCGCTGGCTTAAGGTTTCGCCGCCATAAATGCCGCCGGAGACAGATTGCAGCGTGAGTTCCGCCACGCCAGCCCGGTTGATGGGTGCTGTGATGGCGTAAGGGTAGAGCACGCGGCGCTCGGCCAGAATGGTGCGGCCATTGCGCTGCGCGAAGCGGAGGTAAAGACTCACCGCAGCATATAACTGCGGTTCAGCGGCACGTGCGCGGCGGGCGGGCCGGAGAGGAGCACGCCATCGGCGCGAACCTCGAAGGTGTCGCTGTCCACCTCGATATTCGGCAAGGCATTGTTACGCAGCATGTGTTGCTTGCCGAGCGCACGGGTATTGGAGATCGGCACAAATTTTTTCTGCACGCCAAGTTTGCGCGGGCGGTCTGCATCGATCGCAAGCTGAGAGGTGAAAGTGACGCCGAGCCTGGTGGGCGAAAGCCCCAAACTGCCCCACATCGGGCGTTGAATGTTTGGCTCGCTATCCATCATCGAACCGTTGGCATCGCCGCATGTGGCCCAGACGATGAAGCCGCTTTTCATCACCACGCGCGGCTTGATGCCGAAGCTCGCACGCGGCCAGAACACCAAATCCGCCATGCGGCCGGGCTGGATGGAGCCGACATGCGCGTCGATCCCCGCCGCGATGGCGGGGTTGATGGTGAGTTTGGCGATGTAGCGTTTAATGCGTTCGTTATCCGCACGGGCGGTTTTTTCGCTATCCAAACGGCCTAGGCGTTTTTTCATCACGGCGGCAAGTTGCCAGCATTTAGCTTGGTTTTCGGTTAATCGTCCCATGCCTTGGCTGTCAGTTGAGAAGATGGAGATGGCGCCCATGTCGTGCAGCAGGTCTTCCGCCGCCATGGTTTGCGGGCGGACGCGGGATTCGGCGAAGGCGAGGTCTTCGGCCAGCCGCCAGTTCATGGCATGGGCCAGCATGGTCATCGGCAAACCCTCATGCAGCGCATAGGCGGTGAAGGGATTGGTGGGGTTGGTTGAACCCGGCAGCACGTTGGGTAGGCCGTTCACGCGCAAAAGGTCTGGCGCATGGCCGCCGCCAGCACCTTCGGTGTGGAACATATGGATGGAACGGCCTGCAATGGCGCGGATGGTATCCTCGCAGAAGCCGTATTCGTTAATCGTGTCCGTATGCAGGCTGATGCCGAAATCATTGCGGTCCGCCGCGATAAGCGAACCGTTGATGACAGCACCGGAGGCGCCGAAATCCTCATGGATTTTAACCCCCAGCGCGCCGCCGGAGACGGATTCTTCCACCGCGGCAGGGTCTGAGCAGCCGCGTCCGAGAAAGCCGAAATTCAGCGGTGAAAATTCCGCCGCCTGAATGATCTGGCCGAGAATCTCCGGGCCAGAGCAGGAGACATCGAAATACGGGCCGGGAGACATGCCGATGATGGTGGTGGTTCCGCCCGCGAGCGCATGGTCTGATTGCTGCGGGCAGAGGAAATGCGCGTGGCTTTCAATGGCACCCGCGGTGATGATGTAGTTTTCGGCATGGTGCACGGCGGTGTTGGGGCCGGTGCGAAGGGCGGGGTCCACACCCGCCATGATATCCGGATTGCCCGCCTTGCCGATGCCGACAATTCGGCCATCGCGGATGCCGATATCGGCTTTAACGATGCCGAGTACGGGGTCGATGATGGTGGCGTTCTGCACCACGGCATCCAGCGCGCCGGAGGCGCGGGTGCCGGTGGTTTGGAAGCCTTCGCCGTCGCGCATGGCTTTGCCAGCACCGGTGGTGAGTTCATCGCCATAATGCGTGTAGTCATGCTCAATTTCGGCGATGAGGCCGGTATCGCCCAGGCGCACCATGTCGCCTTTGGTGG
>JAGWIL010000377.1 GCA_028866335.1 Rhodospirillales bacterium | reverse complement strand
TTGATCTTGGACGACCATTTTAAAACCAGCGCTGCGAAATCCCGCAATTTGGCTTCGTTCATGCGGCGCGCTGGGCTTTTCGCAAGGCACCGAAAATGGCGCCGAGAGCGGCGGGGGTCATGGCCTCAATCCGCCCGGCGGCGGCGAGGGTTTGCGGGCGGGTGCGTTCCAGCTTCTCGCGCAGCTCCGTGGAGAGGCCGCCGACCTGCATATAATTGAAATCGCTGGGGATTTTGACCGCTTCATCTTTCTGGCGGGCGCGGATTTCGGAATTTTGCCGGGCGATGTAGCCGGAATAGAGCAGATCCGCGCGGAGAATGTTGGCCGCCCTGCCCTCACCTTCCGGTTTGTTTGCGAAAGATGCAATTTCTGCCTGGAGGTTTGCAAAGGATTCTGCGCGTGCAGAGCCGACACAGCCCCAGTCCTGACCCTTTGATGTGAGGCGAAGTTCGGCGTTGTCGGCCCGCAAAAGCAAGCGATATTCCGCGCGGGAGGTGAACATGCGGTAGGGTTCGGTCACACCCTGGGTAACGAGATCGTCGATCAGCACGCCGATATAAGCCTCTGACCGGGAAAGCTGGACGGCATCAGCGCCCCCTGCCCTGCGCGCGGCGTTCAACCCAGCCATGAGACCCTGGGCACCGGCCTCTTCGTATCCGGTGGTGCCGTTGATCTGGCCCGCGAGGAAAAGCCCAGGCAGGGATTTGAGGTTTAAGGAATGGTCCAGCGCCCGGGGGTCCACATAATCGTATTCCACCGCATAGCCGGGGCGGAGGATTTCAGCGTGCTCCAGGCCCGGAATGGTGTGGATGAGGGCATATTGCACATCCAGCGGCAAAGAGGTGGAGATGCCGTTGGGGTAGATTGTGTCGTCCTGCAGGCCTTCGGGTTCCAGGAAGATCTGGTGGCCGGGTTTTTCCGCGAAGCGGACGACTTTGTCTTCGATGGAGGGGCAGTAGCGCGGGCCGCGCCCGGCGATGTTGCCACCATAGACGGCGGATTTATGAATGTTTTCGCGGATGACCGCGTGGGTTGCCTCGGTGGTGGAGGTGATGCGGCAGGAGATTTGGGGGTTGGTGATGGCGGGCGTGAGGGCCGAGAAGGGCTCTGGCGGGTTTTCGCCTTTATCCTCCGGCAGGCTCTCCCAGTCGATACTGGCTTTGGAAAGCCGTGCGGGGGTGCCGGTTTTGAGCCGACCCAGCGGCAGGTTGAGGCGAGCGAGGTCCGCCGCCAGGGTGCGGGATGGCGCATCCCCTGCCCGGCCGCCGGGCTGCATTTCCTGCCCGAAATGCAGGATGCCGTTGAGGAAGGTGCCGGTGGTGAGCACGGCGGCGGCGCAGAACAGGGTTTTGCCGGAGGCGAGTTTGACGCCGGAGAGGATGCCGTTTTGGGTCTCGAACCCGGCGGCTTCGTCTTCCAATATGGTGAGGTTGGCCTGGGCGGCGAGCAGCGCCTGGATGGCGTTGCGGTAGAGTGCGCGGTCTGCCTGTGCGCGGGGGCCGCGCACGGCGGGGCCCTTGGTGCGGTTGAGGAGTTTGAAATGGATGCAGGCGGCATCTGCCGCTTTGGCCATCAGGCCGTCCAGCGCGTCGATCTCACGGACCAGATGGCCCTTGCCGATGCCGCCAATGGCCGGGTTGCAGGACATCTCCCCCACCCGGGCGGCGTTTTGCGTGACCAGGGCTGTGCGGGCACCGAAACGGGCCGAGGCTGCCGCCGCTTCCGTGCCCGCATGGCCGCCGCCAATGACAATGACATCGTATTCCATGCGCGGGGTTTAGCGAAAGCCGGGCAAAAATGCCAAGGCTTTCAGGTGTTGGTAAGGAGCCGGCCTTAAAGTTGCCACACCGATGCAAGATGCGCTGCCCCGGCATGTTTAGGCATTTGAACCGCCTGGGCAGGCACCTATATCACGAGGATAGAAAGGAGTTTTGGCGCGTTGAACCAGGGGGCGAGTGGAGAGCAGGGGCGGATATGCGCGAAAGGCGCAGAGGCACGCCCCGCCGCGGATTGCGGTG
>JAGWIL010000376.1 GCA_028866335.1 Rhodospirillales bacterium | reverse complement strand
CAGATCATCAGGCTGCTATAGCCGATGCGCTCATTACCGGGAATAACGAGAGGGCGTTTGTCTGGCTGAAAGCCATTAATTCGCCAGGTTTTTGTTCCGCCATGCCGGGAGAGTAAACGAAGCTGTTGAGCCCCTACGAGACGCAGCAGGGCATCGGCATTGACGTTGGGGGTGGTTTGCAGGGCATATGCCGCCACATCCGCGCGGCTTTTAAGATCGTCCATCCAATACAACCGTTGCCTGCCAAGAACAGGGATGATCGCCACAATCTCGATGAGCAGGATCGAGAAAACCGTGCACCACAGCAATTTACTGGGGAGCGATGTGGGCTGCGGTTTAAGGCGGGCAAGCCAGCTCATGCCGCTTGCAGTGCGGTTGCGGCGGCTTTGCGCCCGGCGGCGAAAAGCTGCTCGATGAAAACCCGGTCGGTATTCAATTTGGAAGATAACGGGTGCCGGCCGAGAGCCTCGTCGGCGCAGATATCCAGCAGCTTTATTTGGCGGGGGAGCATGGAAAGTTCGGCCGAAAGCGGTGCCTGGAAGGCAATTTCATGCAGGCGGTGGACGATATCCGCTGTTGAGCTTGGTACGCCCCGGCGCTGGCGCGGCTGGGCGCGGATAAGGATCAGCCGTTCTGGTAGGGGGCTAAGCACGGGTGCCAGAGGCGGGTTGCAGCTATACCCGCCATCCCAATAATGCCGACCTTTTATCTGCACGGCGGGAAACATCATCGGGATGCAGGCGGAGGCGAGGAGTTCCAAAACGCCGATCTGCTCGTTTGTGAACACCACGGCCTCGCCGCTTTCCACATCCGTGGCGCCCACATAAAGCCGCGCCGCGCTGGGCTTTTGCAGGGTCTTCACGTCCAGCAGCTCGCGCAGCAAAGGCTCCAGCGGGTTTTGTCCCAGCGGGTTGAGTTGCCCTGGGTCGAACAGCCTGAGCGCCTGGGTAAGCCCGGTCCACGCGAAGTCCTGGCTTAGCGCCTTGGTTGTGCCCCACATCCAGTCGAGCGGCGTGGCCGGGATATTGCCGAAAAAATTCCCTTCCATCACTTTGGTCCAGAGTGTGGAAACCGCTGCGCGCGCGCCTTGCGGGCCGCCATTCACCATGCCTTGCACCGCCATGGCGGCGATCATGGCACCAGAAGACACGCCGCTGATGGCGTCGAAAGTTATGCCTGCCTCCAGCATCTGGTCCAGCGCGCCCCAGGTGAAAGCGCCATGCGCCCCGCCACCCTGCAAGGCGATAACCGTTCCGGCGCGGGAGGAAGAAGATGTTTGCATAGGGCCAAATGTTTTGTGGGCTAAATTACCGAGTCCGCGCAACCGTTGCGTGCTCAGCCAAGCGGTGGAAAGCCTAGCCCCACGGCGATGCGGTTCCAGGCATTGATGGTGGCGATGGCGACGCAAAGCTGGGCGAACGCCTCGGGAGTGAGGGCGCGTTCAGCTTCCGCCCGTTCAACCTCGGTGAGATGCGCATGGGGCAGGGCAGTGAGGCGCTCCGCCCAGGCCAGAGCAGCCCGTTCGCGGGCTGAGAAAACGCCCGAATCGCGCCACGCCGCCAGCAGGTCCAGCTTCACCTGCTCCACCCCCAGCTTGCGCGCCGTGCTTAAATGGAACTGTACGCAAAAGGCACAGCCATTTATTTGTGAGGCGCGGATTTTGATGAGCTCTGTGAGGGGCTCCTCCAGCCCGGCGGTTTTCATGGCGGCGGTAAGCCCCCGCAAGCTGGCTGTTACCGTTGGATAAAGTTCTGAAAATTCGTGAAAATTCATATCTGGCTCCTCATCTGGGGGCATTACAGCGCCTGGTGCGATTGACGGGCAAGGGTGCCCACGACTATACCCCGCCAACACGCCAGACCGGGGACGGTCCGGCGATTAATGTTGTTTGTTTTTTGCTGGAGTAGAACGCCGTGAAACGGACCTATCAACCTTCCAAGCTCGTCCGCAAGCGCCGGCACGGTTTCCGCGCCCGTATGGCGACGGTGGGTGGCCGCAAGGTGATCGCCAACCGCCGCGCC
>JAGWIL010000375.1 GCA_028866335.1 Rhodospirillales bacterium | reverse complement strand
TCGCCCATGCTCGCCGTACCCCTATCCGCTGAAAACGCCAGCGTGCCAAATGCTGTGCCTGTGGTGAGGGCTGAGAACAGCACAGCCCGCGCCGTGGCCGACGAAAGGAAACTACGCATCCCCGCCCGGAAATTCATTACGAAATAAACGTTGAACGAAACGCCAACGCCAAGCAGCAGCGGCAAGGCGATGATATTGGCGTAGTTGATCGACATACCCGCCAATTTTGCAAACAAAGCCGTGAGCAACGCGGAAAGCGCCAGCGAGGCCAGCACCAACAGACTGTCGCGGAGATTGCGGAACACCAGCACCAAAATTACCGAGATCGCCACAAACGCCAGAATGGCAGCCTCGCGGAAGGAACCCAGAATTGTCCCCGCCGTGGCGATTGTGGAAATCGCTGGGCCGCCTGCATCTGGCGCCACTTTCAGCACAGCGGCGGCAAATGCGTGCAGCTCCTTGGTGCTTTGCGCCGAGGCCGTGGGGAAGGCTTCAACCCGCACTTGCCCGTTGGGTAGGAACCAATCGTTCTTGATGTCGGGTGGCAGGTTTGCCTCGGTAATCTTCGAGGCATTCAAGCTGCCTGCGAGGCGTTGCAACTCAAGCGGTAAAAACCTGGTTATACCCGCATTCATCGCCATAAGCGTGGCATCATTCTCGCCTTGCAACTGGTTCAGCACAGCCCCAATGCGCAGTAATTCGCTATCCTTGGGTAGCTTTGCCGCCACGCCGTTTATGGCGGCAATTGTCTTGCCCATGGCGGCGCGAATCTCTACGGCGGTCACCGCCTGCTGCGGCGGGTTTGCGGCGGCGGCAAGCGTGGGGGCCAGTATGGTTTGCGCCTGTGCCAGCATGGCCAGTTTCTGGTCCTGGTTTTGCGGCACAAACGTGCCGCCCGAAATCGCCTGCGAAACCTCCGGCAGTTTGCTTAGCTTTTCCGCAAGTGCCCGCGCTGCATCAACGTCTTGTACCATTGCATCCGCATAAAACGGATTGGTCTGCGGATTGGCGAGCAGCGAATGAAGTGTGCGCATGCTCTCTGTATTCGGGTCTTTGGTGTCGAGAGGGTTGGCGTCGAAATTCATCGTAGCCGCGGCAAATATGCCCGCAACGGCGAGAATGGCGAAAAACCCAAGCACCAAACCCCGATGGCGGTGCAGGAAATCATCCGCCACGGCACCGCCCGGCATAACCACAGGCGTTGTTTCAGGCAGCGGGTTGAACAGCCGCAGCAGCGCCGGCAGAAACGTAATGGTGCAGAAAAATGCAATGAACATGCCCGCGCCGGCAATCTCGCCCAGCTCCGCCACGCCAACAAATGGCGTGGGCGAGAACGCGAAAAACCCGCAGGCCGTAGCCGTGGCCGCCAACGCGATCTGCCCGCCCGCCTGGCGCGCAGTTTCTGTCAACGCCGACCCCAATTCCGGCACAGCATGGCGTACGGCGCGCAACCTCACACAATACTGAATCGCGAAATCCACCGCGAGGCCGATAAACAAAATGGCAAAGGCAACGGAGATGAGGTTGATGACCCGCACCGCGATGGCCGCATAGGTCATGGTCATTACCAGCCCCATCACCAGCGTCAGCAGAATAGGCACAATCAGCCGCCAGGAGCGCAGCGCAAGATACAGCCACAGCGCAATCAGCACGAGGCTGATAACGCCACCCAGTACCAGCCCCTGCGTGAGTGAGGCGAATTGTTCGTCAGATAGCGGTATCTGCCCGGTATAATGCACCGTAACCCGCTTGGCCTGAACATCCGGCAGAGAAGCCGCAATGCGCACCAAGGCGGCGGTGGCATCGCCACCCGGTTGCAACGTGCCCTGGTTGATGCGCGGATGCGCCAACACGAATTCCATGTCTCCCTGGCTAGTCGGGCCGCTGGTGATCAGGCTCTGCCAGGAAAGCGGCACGGGGTGCCCGTTTGCCGCGGCCTCAAGATTCTTCCGTAAACCCGCCAATGCCGTATTATACGAGGAAATATCGCTTCCCGCCGCCACGCCCTGGGCGATCAGCCCCAG
>JAGWIL010000040.1 GCA_028866335.1 Rhodospirillales bacterium | reverse complement strand
AAAATTCTGGAGGGCCTGCCGCTTTCCCTGGCGGATTTTTTCACGCTGGATTTTTCACCCTCGGACGACGTGTTTTTTAGCGCTGGCGAGCTGACCGAGATTGCCCATCTGCCGGAGATTTCCATGCGGCTGGTGGGCCGCCGCGCGAAGGGCAAGGCGCTGGGTATGCTGCGGGAGGTTTACCAGCCCGGTGCCGATACGGGTGACACCATGCTGCGCCATGAGGGCGAGGAATGCGGCATTGTGGTGACTGGCAACCTCACGGTTACGGTGGGGGCTCAGGAGCGCGTGCTGGGCCCAGGCGATGCGTATTATTTCCGCTCGGACATTCCACACCGCTTCCGCAACCAGGGGAGCGAGCCTTGCGTGCTGATAAGCGCCAACTCGCCGCCGACCTTCTGATGAACCTTACCGGCGGGTGCCTTTGCGGCGGCGTTACCTACCGGTTGGAATTTGCGCCCGGAGACGTGGCGGATGTTTGTTTCTGCCGGGAATGCCGCAAGGCGAGCGGTGCCGCCGCCTTACCCTGGGTGCAGGTGCCGCCTTCGCGTTTTGCCGTAACCAAGGGGACGGCGAAGGGGTTTGCCTCCTCCCCCGGTGCCATGCGCTGGTTCTGCCCGGATTGTGGCACGCCGCTTTACATGACCGACACGCAAGGCCGCTCCGTTGGCGTTACACTTGGATCTTTGGATGATGCTGAGGCGATCCGCCCGACCACCCAGGGCTGGCTGTGCGAGCGGGTTTCCTGGCAGGCGCTGGATGAGACGCTACCGGGTTATGAGAAAGCGCCGCCTTACGATTTATAGGCGTACGCGGCGCGGTTTGAACCGCTGCCACAGCCCCAGCAGCACCGGTGCCGCCAGCACCAGGGCGGCTACGTTCCACACGATAAAATCCAGATTCTCCGGGCCCTCAATCACCAGATCCGCCAGGGCCAGCCCTGCCAGTGCCACGCCAGAGAGCGCCTCCTCCCAGGCCAGGGCCGGGTGGTCTTTGGTCCATAGCCGCAGCACAGAGGCCATTACTGCCACTATGAACACGGCCATTGGTGCGTCGCGGTAGCGGCCATCGAACACCAGCAGCGCCTGGAACAAAGCGGCCGAGGCAAGGAACAGAAAATAGAGCGAGCCGTAATCAAACCCAAAACGCCCGCGCCGCAGCCGGGCCAGAAATTCAGCCCCGGTGCGGGTGAAGGCGGGCGGGTGCCCGGCCAGAAACGCCGCCGCGCGCCTGATGGCGGCAAAGGCCAGCAACGCCTGCAAGGGCAGGTTAACCAGCGCATCCAGCCGCAGCCAGTTGTCGTACAGCATCGGCAGCGTGCCCATGCAGGCCAGCGCGAAGCCGCTGCCCAGCGCAAAGGCCGGCACCGCGAGGCGCAGGTTGCGCAAGCCAGTGGAAGCGAACAGCAGGCACCCGGCCAACGCGCCCAGCCCCGCATACCAGGGCCAGGAGGGATGCTCGACCACCGGGCCGTTCAACGGAAATTTCTGCACCCGGTTGGCGTTCCAGATGCCCCAATTCGCTCCGGCCACGCCCTCATCCTCATATTTCCAATTCTGGTCGAAGGCTTCGATGAGGTTGTAATCCACCCCCTCTTTGTCAGCCAAAGTGACAAAGCGCCGGAGAAACACCGCCTCGTTCACGCGGGAAGGTGCCGCCGGGCCACGCCAGCGGCCACGGCTGGGCCAGCCCGTTTCGCCGATGGAGATTTGCTTGCCCGGAAACAACTTCTTGAATTTCTCGGTGGTGGAGCCGATTTCCGCCAGCGCGTCATCCACCGAAAGCGGCGTATCTTCCCAATACGGCAGGAAATGGATCATCACGACATCCACATGCGGGGCAACTTGCGGAAACTGCGCCCAGAAATCAGTTACGTCCGCATAGGCCACCGGTTGTTTCACCTGCCCGCGCACAAAATCGATGTCCTTGATCAGATCATCCACCGAAAGGTCTCGCCGCAGCAGCACCTCGTTGCCCACCACCACGCGCGTGACCGTGCCCGGGTAGGCATTGGCTTCGGCGATGCCAGCTTGCATTTCCTTGGCGTTGTCTGCGGGGTTGGAGCTGAGCCAGATGCCCAGCCAGACTTTGAGACCCGCCTGCTTGGCCAACCCCGCGATGTCCGTGCCAGCATTGATGCGCGCCATGGTTTCCGGCAACGAGCCCTCGACAGAGGAATACGTGCGGATGCCGTTCGCCTGGCCTTTCATCAGCGCCATATCCCTGGCAATCTGCGCCGGGGTGGGGAAGGTTTTGTCCATCGGCGTCTGCCAGGCCTGGTAGGGGGCGTAGGACAGGGAGTTGAACTTGCCCGCCGGCATGGTCACATCCCCAGCCTGGGGTTGATTCGGTGCCCGCCAGAGATAGAAGGTGAGCAGGCTGAGCAGCACGCAGGCGGAGAGACCTTTAATCATGGCCCAGGCTTAGCCAATGGGCCCGCATTGGAAAAGAGAGATGACGGACCAGAACAGCGACCAGGAACTGATTTCTATTCTCACCAACACAAAGCGCATCGCGCTGGTGGGGGCCTCCAACAAGCCGGACCGGCCCTCCTACGGGGTGATGCAGTTTCTGCTGCGGCACGGCTATGAGGTTGTGCCGGTAAACCCAGCCCTGGCGGGGCAGGAGATTCATGGACAGAAAGTTGTGGCCACGTTGGAAGAGGCAGGCCCGTTTGACATGCTTGAGCTTTTCCGCCGCCCAACCGAGGTGCTGGAGCCCGTGCAGGAGGCGATTAAGCTGGGTGCCAAAACCATATGGATGCAGCTTGGCGTGGTGAACGAACAAGCAGCCAGGGAAGCCAGCAAGGCTGGCCTGAAAGTGGTGATGAACCGCTGCCCGGCCATTGAAATGCCGCGCCTGGGCATTGCCGGGCCGGATGAACAACATTCCGGCGTGATACAACATACGTAATTTTAGTAGCCCCCCCAAACTCGACACGGCCTTCGCCTGGCATTATCGATCCGATCTAATCAGGCGGGGGGGGTTGGCAGAATGGTATTGATCCGGCACAACGCTGTTCTGCTTTTCGCTTGCCTGATGATGGGCGGTATCATTTCCTGTCTCATGGGCCAGGATTCCAACTGGGACCTGCAAAACTACCATATCTACAACGCATGGTCTTTTTTTTCTGGCCGGTTAAAAGTGGATTTGTTCCCGGCCGCGATTCAAACCTATTTTTCTCCATTTCTGGACTTGCCATATTATTGGATGGCAACGCGCGCCTTCGAAAACGCTCCGAGGGCTGTGGCATTTATAATGGGCCTGCCCTTTGGGGTTTTGGTATTTGCCTGTTTTCAGGTTGCCTGGCTTGTAACGGAGGATTTGCGGAATAATAAATTTTTACGCATTGCAGCATGTTTGGCCGCCGTGGCCTTCGGTTGTTCCGGCGTCGCCGACATTATCCAAATCGGCACTAGTTTTAACGAAATACCCGTCGCCGCTCTGTCGGTCATCGGGTTGTGGTTTCTGCTGCAAGCCCCAGGAAAATCGATTAAATGGGAAAGCTGGTCCGCATTTATCGCGGGGCTTTTGTTCGGCGCGGCGGCGGGGCTTAAATTCACCGCCGGTCTTTACGCGCCAGGAGCAGGGGTACTTTGCCTGGCGTTTCCTGGCTCGCTTTTTGACCGCCTGAAACGCGCTACACTATTATCGCTCAGCTGGACCATTACGGTTTCGGGACTATGGGGACCCTGGGGGTATCGTCTCTATAAGCTCACCGGCAACCCGCTTTTTCCGATGTTCAACAATGTCTTTCATTCGCCATGGGTTGCGCCAATTAACGGCCGCGACATGCACGCCATGCCGAGCGGGGTGTTGCAGGCGATATTCTACCCGTTTTACTGGCTGCGCCTGAGCCACAAAGTGATCGAACTGCCGTTTGTAGATGCCCGCTACGCTATCGCGTTTGTTAGCGTGGTGGCCGTTGGAATTTTGTATATAACCCAGAAACCCCAGACAGGCAGAACCATTGCGGCCCGGCGCGGTGACTATCTGGCACTGTATATCGTCATCACCTATGCCGTCTGGGAGGCGATGTTTTCCATTCTGCGGTATAGCGCGGGGCTGGAGAGCATTCTGGGATCGCTTCTGATCGTCGCCATCTTCAGAATTTTTCAGGCAACTTCATTGCCCAGGCGCGCACGGCACATCATCGCTGCCGCCCTGGCCGTTTTTTCCGTTATACTTTGCGCCTTCACCGTTTACCCCAATTTTGGCCGCGTGCCGTATGGCAAAACGGTTTGGCAGGCGGATGTTCCAGCACTTCCGGCGGCGTCGGCAGTGGTATTCATTAACTACCCTTCCGCGTTTTTTGCGCCGTTTCTGGCATCTCAATCACCCGGCGCCACATTCATCGGCATACCGCCTTACATCGACACCTCTGAATTTGTTGGCTACCGACTGAATGCGATGATCCATCAACGCGTGGCGGCTGCATCGCATTTATATGTGGTCCTGGCCCAGAATACGCTGCCGCCCATATGGCGCCTGAATGATTTCGGCTTGCAGGTCGATTTTTCGAAATGCCAGCAAATGACAGCGAATATCAGCCCGGATTTCAATCTCTGTCCGGCGGAATATGTTCCGGGAGTAGACAAGCAAGCGGGCCATGGCTTTCACCTTGCGGCGATGAGCGTTTCGAACAACCCACAAATAAACTTATCCGTCTCCTCCCACGCAGCCTGCGTTTACACCAACGCGCCCGAGACCATCGATTTAAAGTATGAAGAAAAACAGCTCATTCCGGGAATGACGATTTATGTACAAACGCCACCGGCCAAAGCGTTTCTCTGGGGTGGCCCTACGCCGCCCTCGGTTCTAAAAACCGGAGATTGGGCGCTGGGCGGATTGCACCTGATCTTCAGAAACGCGGATGGAACATCATTGGGGGATTTTGCCCTGCAATACATTCCTTGCGGATAAAGCCTGGGGCCGCGTGAAATATAACCGCGCTGGAGAATTTGGTGGGTGCTGTAGGGATCGAACCTACGACAAGCTGATTAAGAGTCAGCTGCTCTACCAACTGAGCTAAGCACCCATCTGTCATGCATTGCATGGCTGGCGGCCCCTATAACCGCCATGGCGCATAAAGAAAAGCCCTTGAGGGAAATTATTCCTCTTGCCATGCGGTTACGCCCGGCTAGAGGCGTTGCGCTTAAGATTAGCAGACAGCCAATCGCAGCGCCTAAATTTTTGGCGGCATCGGTAATTTTTGCTGCATTATACGACAAATTACAACGAACTCAAAAAAACATGCCAAGTAATAAGGCATTGACGCTAATGCATTAGTAATATCCTATGCACTCATAGGGCTCGCGGCAAGGAGATTCCATGGCATATGCCTTACAGCAACTCGTAAATGGGCTGACCCTGGGGATGATCTACGGTTTGATCGCCGTTGGCTATACCATGGTTTACGGCATCATCGGCATGATCAATTTTGCCCATGGCGATGTGTTCATGATTGGCGCTTTTGTCGGCATTTTCGTTATCACGGCACTCACCGGCCTTACCTCGGTGCCTTTGGCGCTGCTGGCGGCTTTCGTGTTCTCGGCCTTTATCTGTGCTGTTTATGGCTTTGCGATAGAGCGTGTGGCCTACCGGCCGCTGCGCGGCTCCTTCCGCCTGGCGCCGCTTATCTCAGCCATTGGCATGTCCATTCTGCTGGAGAACTATGTGCAGGTGAGCCAGGGCGCGCTGGAACGCGCCATTCCGAACCTGCTTCCTGGCGGCATAACCCTGATGAACGAAAATGGCTTCGTGGTGCAGCTTTCCTGGATGCAGATGGCCATTATCGCCGTTACCTTGGCCCTGCTGGCGGCATTTACTTACCTTGTTACCAAAACGCCGCTGGGCCGCGCCATGCGCGCTGTGGAACAGGACGCCAAAATGGCGGCCCTGCTGGGGATAGACACCAACCGCACCATCTCTGTCACCTTCATGATCGGCTCGGCGCTAGCGGCGTTCGCGGGGGTTATGTTCCTGCTGTATTACGGGGTGATCGATTTTTACATCGGCTTTAACGCCGGCATTAAAGCCTTCACCGCGGCGGTGCTGGGGGGCATTGGCTCTCTGCCCGGGGCCGTGCTGGGGGGCTTGCTCATCGGGCTTATCGAGGCGTTCTGGTCTGGCTATGCCACCGTGGCGTATAAAGATGTCGCGGTGTATTCCATCCTCGCCATCGTGCTCATGTTCATGCCCAGCGGATTGCTCGGCCGCCACGAAGTTGAAAAAGTATGAGCAACCTGCTGGAAGACCTGAAAGACGCGGCTTCGGTAGGGTTTTTCGCGCTGCTTATTTTCGGCCCCTTTATCGGGTTGCGGCTTAGCGATAACGATGCAGGAAATTTGGGCATAGCCACCCGGCCGGAAGCCTTGGCGCTGGCGGTTGTCGCGGTTTTCGCGGCACGGCTGCTGGTCCTCACCTGGGGCCGCCACCGCCCTGCGAAAATCGCCTTGGGGCTTGGCACCCAGGTTCAGAAAGCCGGCAAATTCATCGCCCCGGCGCTGCTGGTTTTCGCCGTGGTGATGCCGATGTTGCCCGGCCTACCCAACGCCTATATCGACCTTGGCGTGCTGATCATGACCTATGTGATGCTCGGCTGGGGCTTGAACATTGTGGTGGGGCTGGCCGGACTGCTGGACCTTGGTTACGTGGCCTTCTATGCCGTCGGTGCTTATTCTTTCGCGCTGATCTCCACCACGTTCGGCCTGGGGTTTTGGGAATGCCTGCCGATTGCGGGCATTCTGGCTGCCTTCTGGGG
Source organism: Rhodospirillales bacterium (assembly GCA_028866335.1). The sequence continues at coordinate 3,703 of JAGWIL010000040.1, read as the reverse complement.
CATGTGCCTGGGCTTTCCGGTGCTGCGCCTGCGCGGCGACTATCTGGCGATTGTGACCCTGGCGTTTGGAGAAATCATCCGCCTTGTCATCACCAACTGGGTTTCGCTCACCGGCGGGCCAAACGGGCTGATGGGCATGCCCGAGCCAACTCTGTTCGGGCTGCGCTTCTCGATGGCTGGTGGACCGGGCACCTTCGCCGGTTTCTTCGGTATAAACCCCGCCCCCTGGCAGCGCGACGCGTTTCTCTATTACGTGATTCTCGGCCTTGCCCTGCTCACCAACTGGGTAACGCTGCGGCTGCGCAAGCAACCTTTGGGCCGCGCCTGGGAGGCGCTGCGCGAAGATGAAATCGCCTGCCGCTCGCTTGGCATTAATGTGCGGAACACCAAGCTCACCGCCTTTGCCATCGGCGCGTTTTTCGGCGGCTTCGCGGGATGCTTCTTCTCCGCCCGCCAGGGCTTCATCAGCCCGGACAGCTTCACCTTCATTGAATCCGCCACCGTGCTGGCGATTGTGGTGCTGGGCGGTGCGGGCAGCCAGCTTGGCGTGGTGCTGGCGGCCTGCGTGATGATCGGCGTGCCGCAGATGCTGCAATCCTTGCAGATCTACCGCATGCTCATTTTCGGCATCGCCCTTGTGCTGATTATGGTTGTGCGCCCGCGCGGCTTCATCTCCACCCGCCGCCCCACTGTTTTGCTGGGCAAAAAACCCGTCGCCATCGGCGGGGAATTGCGCGCGGAAGGCAAAGGCTGAGCCATGACCATTCTTGCCGTAACAGACCTTACCATGCGTTTCGGTGGGCTTACCGCCGTGAACGATGTTTCCTTCTCGGCCGAGCGCGGGCATATCACCGCCGTGATCGGCCCCAACGGTGCGGGCAAAACCACGCTGTTCAACTGCATCACCGGGTTTTACAAACCCACGGTGGGCAGCATCGTCGTCTCGCCACAGGTGGGGAAGATTGTGCAGCTTGAAAAGCTGCCGGGCCATGCCATCGCCCGCAAAGGCAAGGTGGCGCGCACCTTCCAGAACATAAGGCTGTTTGGCGGCATGACAGCGCTGGAAAACCTGATGGTGGCGCAGCATAACGCGCTGCAATCCTCCACCGGGTTTGGCGTGCTTGGCGTGCTGGGCATTGGCGGTTACCGCGCGGCGGAGCGCCGGGCGAAGGAGCTTGCCATACACTGGCTGGAACAGACAGATTTGCTGGACCGCGCGGACCATGCGGCGGGCGCCCTGCCCTATGGCGCGCAGCGGCGGCTGGAGATTGCCCGGGCCATGTGCACCGAACCCGCCTTACTCTGCCTGGATGAACCCGCCGCTGGCTTAAACCCGCGCGAATCCGCCGGGCTGAACGAGCTGTTATTGAAAATTCGCGATGGCGGGTGCTCGCTGCTGCTGATTGAACACGACATGGGCGTGGTGATGAAAATCTCTGACCACATCGTGGTGCTGGACCATGGCAAAAAAATCGCCGACGGCACGCCGTTGGAAATCCGTTCCAACCCCGCCGTGATCGCCGCTTATCTCGGCGAAGGCGATGAGGACGACCCCGACGCGCCAGTGGCGGAGATTGTGGCATGAGCAATGTGCTGGAATTGCAGAATGTCAGCAGTTTTTATGGCCCCATTCAGGCGCTGCGGGATGTGTCCATCGAGGTGCCTGAAAACGAGATCGTCACGCTGATCGGTGCCAACGGTGCTGGCAAATCCACGTTGATGATGACGATATTTGGCCAGCCGAAAGCCAAAATGGGCCGCGTGCTGTATTATGGCGAGGATATCACGGCCCTGCCCTCCTACCAGATCGCTCGCAAGGGCATCGCGCAATCACCCGAGGGGCGGCGGATTTTTCCGCGCATGAGCGTGGAGGAGAACCTGCTGATGGGCGCGCAGGTGATCGGCTATGAGGATTACGATACAAATTTGAAAAAGATGTTCACGCTGTTCCCGCGCCTGGAAGAGCGTTTCGCCCAACGCGCGGGAACCCTTTCCGGCGGGGAGCAGCAGATGCTGGCCATTGCCCGCGCGCTGATGAGCAAACCGAAGCTGCTGCTGCTGGATGAACCCTCCCTCGGCCTCGCACCCTTGGTGATAAAACAGATTTTCGGCGCCATCCGCGACCTTAACCGCGAAACTGGGCTAACCGTGCTGCTGGTGGAGCAGAATGCCAACCAGGCGCTGCGGCTGGCCAACCGCGCCTATGTTCTGGTCAATGGTGTGCTTACCATGCAGGGAACTGGCGCTGAATTACTCGCAAAGCCTGAAATTAAGGCCGCTTATCTGGAAGGCGGCCATTGATAAGGCGTAAAATTTGGGCGCATACTCTTTCCCAAACTCCCCATCAACAACAACAGGAGCTTCACTTGCGCAACATTCTTTATGGTACAGCCGCCTTGCTGGCGCTTAGCACCGGCCTGGCCCATGCCCAGGTTAAAATCGGCGTTGCCGGGCCTCTCACCGGCTCTAATGCCGCGTTTGGCGTGCAGTTGAAATCAGGTTTCGACCTTGCCGTAGCCGATTTGAACAAGGCTGGCGGCGTGCTGGGCAAGCAGATCGACTCTGTCTCGGTTGACGATGCGTGCGACCCGAAACAAGCTGTTTCCGCCGCCAATACGCTGGTTTCTGATGGTGTGGTGATGGTGGACGGACATTTCTGCTCCGCCTCCTCCATTCCGGCCAGCAAGGTCTATTCCGATGCCGGGATTATTCAAATCTCCCCGGCCTCCACCAACCCGGCTTATACCGATAATGGCAGCCCCTACACTTTCCGCACCTGCGGGCGGGATGACCAGCAGGGCCTGGTGGCGGCGGAATATATCGCCAAGCATTTCCCCACCGCCAAAATTGCGGTGCTGGACGATAACTCCACCTACGGCAAGGGCATTGCCGACCAGGTGCGGATGAACCTGAAAAAGCTGGGCGTGGATGTTGCCTACAACACCTCTTACACTGCGGGCGACAAAGACTATTCCGCGCTGATCTCCCGCATGAAGGAGCAGGGCATTACCCTGGTTTACATGGGCGGCTATTATTCCGATATGGGCCTGATTATGCGTGAGGGTGCCACCCAGGGCTTCACACCGCAATATTTCTCTGAAGATGCTGCGGTAACCTCCGCCCTCTGGCAGGTTGCGGGTTCCTCGGCTGAAGGCATGTTGATGACCTTCCCGCCGCCGGCTGAGAAAGACCCTGCCGCCGCCAAGGTGGTTGCCGAATTGGCCGCTGCCAAGGAAGACCCAACCGGCTATGTGCTGTATTCCTACGCCACCGTGCAGGTTTGGGCTGAAGCCGCCACCAAGGCTGGCACCACGGACCCCACAAAGGTTGCCGCTGAGCTGAAATCCGGCGGGCCGTGGAACAGCGTTCTGGGCCCGATTACGTTTGACGCCAAGGGCGATGTGGTGAACGCTGCCTATGCCGTTTACAAGTGGCACGACGGAAATTACGCAGTGTATGCGCTGAAGCCGTAAGGTTTCGCCGTTATGAAAAAAGCCCGGCAATTGCCGGGCTTTTTTGTTGGTAAAGCCTGTAAAGTTTAAAAAATCTGTTCCCCGTGCAGCACGATATCCAGCCCCTCGCGTTCTTCTTCCTTGGTCACGCGCAGCCCCACAAGCAGGTCCGTTATCTTCAACAGCCCGCAGCTCACCGCCGCGCAATAAAGAATGGTCACCGCCACGCCCAACGCCTGCACTGCCAACAG
>JAGWIL010000374.1 GCA_028866335.1 Rhodospirillales bacterium | reverse complement strand
GGGCGCAGTGTAATTGTAACTTCGCCGTATTTCAGCGTCATTTTAAGAGTGTTTGAGGCGGAATTATCGGCCATAGCGTCACTCATGGTGGCTCCCGTTATCAAAGTGGCAGTTGCGGCAGTTATGAAGGTACGACGGTTTGTCATACATTTCCTTTCAATTTTGCCATGGTTTTCCGGTTAGTAAGCTCTGGTACAAAAGAGGATATGTCTCCGCCAAACGAAGCGATATCTTTAACAAACCGTGATGAAATAAATTGATGGCGCTCAGTCGCCATCAGAAACACGGTTTCAATATCTGAATCCAGGCGGTAATTCATTCCCGCCATCTGAAATTCGTAGTCAAAATCAGAGACCGCGCGCAGGCCCCTGATAATCATTTTGGCACCCACAATGTTTGCAAAATCAACCAGCAATGTGGAAAAAGGCAATATTTCAGCCGAAATTCCGGCCTTATCCGCAACCGGCATCACTTCGGCCTTCACAAGCTCAACGCGTTCTTCAAGGGTGAAGATCGGTGCTTTGCCGATATTCACGGCAACGCCGATCACAAGCTTATCAACCAACCGCGCGGCACGGGTGATGATATCGATATGCCCATTTGTGATGGGGTCGAACGTACCAGGATAAAGGGCAACACGCGCGGGCATTTTAACCTTCCTCAGCTTCCACGTCTTGGACGCCGTCATCAAAGACCGGGAAAACGCTAATCACGCGCTCATCGCTATCCAGGCGGAAAAGCGTAACACCCATAGCGGCACGGCCCGTGAAACGCACTTGGTCCGCCGGCAAACGGATCAACCGTCCGCCATTGGTAATGAGCATCACATCATCGCCAGGGCGGACCGCAAAACTTCCCGCCACGGCGTTTCCATTACGGCGGGGATTAAGGGTAATGTTGGCAACGCCCTGCCCGCCCCGGCCGCTTACGCGGTACTCATAAGCCGAGCTACGTTTGCCAAAACCGGTGTCGGTTACGGTAAGAAGTATTTCTTCCGCATCCGTCAGTTCTTGAATGCGATCTTCAGATAGCGCAACATCCGTTACGCCTTCTTCAAGCTCTTCCGCCTCGGCCGTTTCATCATCCGCGGCATTGTTTCGTTGCTTGAGATACGCCGCGCGTTCCTCAACCGAGGCCTCGACATGCCGCAGTACACTCAGGCTCATCACTTCATCTTCGTTGGCCAATTTTATGCCGCGAACCCCTGTTGAATCCCGACCAGAAAACACGCGAAGCGTTTCATCCGTGATCTGGAAACGGATACAGCGCCCAGATTTCGTGGCCAGGAATACGTCATCGCCATCGCGGCAGGTGGCTACACCAATCAGGTGATCGCCTTCATCCAGCTTCATGGCGATAAGCCCCGAGGCCCGGACATTTTTAAAGTCAGCCAGGCGGTTGCGGCGAACATTGCCGGAGGATGTTGCAAACACCAAGTGCAACGATTCCCACAGAGTTTCATCCTGCGGCAGAGGTAGCACCGTGGTTATTTGATCTCCGCCAAGCTCAGGCAGCAGATTTACCAAGGCCCTGCCTTTGGTATTCGCGGCGGCCTCTGGCAAACGCCATATTTTTTCGCGGTAAACCTTACCGCCAGAAGAGAAAAACAGCACGAATTGATGCGTATGAGCGTTAAAGCTACGGGTTACGATATCATCGCCGCGTGTTGCCGCTGCTGAACGGCCTCGGCCACCACGGTTTTGCGCGCGGAAAACGTCCAGAGGCGTACGCTTGATGAAACCATCGCGCGTAAGCGTGATGACCATCTGACCGGGTTCAATCAAGCTTTCATCATCAAGCTCTGCATCGAGGTCTTCAATCGAGGATTTGCGCGGGCTGCCGATCTTATCTTTGGCGGCGATAAGCTCCGATTGCATAACCTCCAGGCGGCGGATGCGGCTGCCGATGATTTCCAGAAACTCTTTGATTTTTTCTGAAACTTCAGCGAGCTCAGCCTGGATTTTTTCCCGCTCCAAACCTGTTAAACGGGCAAGCCGCAGCTCCAGAATGCCGCGCGCCTGGGCGTCTGTCAG
>JAGWIL010000039.1 GCA_028866335.1 Rhodospirillales bacterium | reverse complement strand
GCGCTGCGGGAGATTCCACCGGGAACGACGCTCAGCTATGGCGCGTTGGCGGCGCGGATTGGCGCGCCGCGGGCAGTGCGGGCCGTGGCCGCCGCTTGCGGGTCGAACCGCCTCGCCATTGCCGTGCCCTGCCACCGCGTGGTGGCGAAGGACGGAGCACTCACGGGTTATCGCTGGGGGGTGGAGCGCAAGGCCGCCTTGCTGGCTCGGGAAGCGGCGCATGAGCCTGGACCTGTTTCCTGACACGCTGGCCCTGCCCGGGCTTACCTATCTGCCCGGCTTTGCCTTGGGCGAGGAGGCGGATTTGGTGCGCGCCGTTTTGGATGTGGCGCAGGGGGCACCTTTCCGGCGCATGAAAACCCCTGGCGGGCGGGAGATGAGTGCCGCCATGACCAATTGCGGCGCGGCGGGCTGGGTGAGCGATGCCAAGGGCTACCGCTATGCGCGGCTGGACCCGATGACCAGCACCCCCTGGCCGGAGATGCCGGAGATATTCCGGGCTTTGGCCGAACGCGCGGCGGCGGCGGGTGGGTTTGCGGGCTTCGCGCCGGATATGGCTTTGATTAACCGCTACGAGCCGGGGGCGGGAATGTCTCTGCACCAAGACATTGACGAGCAGGATTTTTCAGCCCCCATCGTTTCGGTTTCGCTGGGCCTGCCTGCGGTTTTTCTCTGGGGCGGGTTGAGCCGGGCGGAAAAACCCGCGCGCCTGACCCTGCATAGTGGTGACGTGCTGGTATGGGGTGGGCCAGCGCGGAAGTTTTTCCATGGCGTGGCACCGGTGAAGGCAGGCGCACATGAATTGACAGGCGCGGCCCGGCTGAACCTGACATTCCGTCGGGCGCTTTAGAATCATCCGGCTCTATGCGGAGCCGGTTTTATAATTATCCAGCCTGAGAACTTCCATGAAACGCCAGGCATTGCCGATTTCGGTGAAGCCGAACTGGCGGTAGAGCCCATGCGCATCTGAGGTAAGCAAAAGCAGCCGCCGAAGATTTTTCAAATCTTCATGTGCCATCACGGTTTGCATCAGCCATTTGGAGAGCCCTTTGCCCCGGTGCGGTTTTAGAATGAAGATATCCGCCAGCAGGGCAAAGGTGGCCTTGTCTGTTACGATACGGGCAAGGCCGACCTGGTGAGTTTGATGATACACGCCAAAGCAGAGCGACTGCGCCAGGGATTTTTCAACGACATGAAGCGGGATGCCTGGTGACCAATAACTTTCCTTGGCCAGAAAGTTATGGATCAAATTCAGGTCAAGCCTGGCCGGATCGGTTGAAATCTCGTAGCCGCTCACACTGGTTGGCGTTTGCAATTTTGCTCTTTCAGCCAAGCATTTATTCCGCCGCGATGAGTGAAGGGCGGCTATAACCCCGCGGGCGGTAGAACAATATGCCCGCCACAAGCCCGCCAATGCCCACCACTTTCACGATCATGTTGAAGGTAGTGATGGCATAGAAGCCCAGGCTGATGAGAGCGATGGCGGACAGGGCCGGGAAGATTACATATTGAACGAAGGTGAAGCTGCTGCTCTTGCGGTACACCCAGGCGCAAACCAGCCCGGCGAGGCCGTAATAATAGCACACCTGCACGGCGATGGCGGCCACGGAGTCATTCAAAATGGCTGAAACCGAAGGCAGGAAGCTGGAAATAATGATGAGGGCCAGCCCGACGATGAGCAGCATATACATTGTGCGCACGGGGGTTATGGTTTTCTCGTGCACCAGGCCGAAATAGCCGGGCAAGGCGCGGTCTCGCCCCATGGCGAACAAGGTGCGGGAGAATTGCAGCATCGTGGTTTCCAGCGTGGCAACCGAAGACAGGATAAGCACCAGAGCCGCGCCGTAGCCGCCGATTTTGCCCAGACCCGCCGCGATGGCGACATGGTAGATGAGGTTGTCAGAGAAGCCGGAGGCATCCTTTAGCGAAAACATCATCAGCGCCGCCACAGTGAAGGCAATGAAGGAGGCGATGGTGGCGAAGATGGAAAGAAACCCGCCGCGCCCGGCAACGTTGTGCTCCTGGCCTTTGGTTTCTTCCGCCAGATTCGCTGTAACGTCCCACCCCCAATACAGAAATACCACGCTGAGCGAGGAGGCCGCGAAGCTGCCCGCAGGGTAGTTAAAGCCAAACCAGGACCAGGAGAAATGCGAAACCGCGCCATGCGCGCCGCTATGCACGAAGGCGGCGATGGAGATGATGAAGAGCAACCCAAGCTCGATGCTGCTCATCACCACCTGGATTTTGCTGGTAAGCTCAATGCCGGTGATGAGTACGAGGCCGATGACCACGAACCACACCGCGCCGATGCTGGTGGTGAGCAGCACATTTGTGGCGAGCGAAGGGTCCAGCAATTGCAGCGTGGCGGTGCCCAGCGGCACAGAGCCGGTGACCATGAACACCATGGCCGCGATGAGCAGCGCCCAGCCGGAGAAATAGCCGAAGAACCCGCCGAACACGGATTTCGTCCATTCATAGGCAGCCCCCGCATTCGGCATTTTATGGGACAGGCCCTTATAGGCCACCGCTATGCCGAGCATCGGCACCGCGAAGAGCAGCAGTGCATTGGGCGAAACGCTACCCGCCGTGGCCAGCAGCCCGGCAATAGCCACCGCGATGGAAAAGCCAGGGGCCGAACCGGCCACACCCATGATGATGGATTCAAAGAAAGACAAAGAGTCCGATTTGAGCTTTGTGCTCATGACGTTGCTCCCAGTATGATGTGCAGATTTTGATTGTTGATTAAAGAGATTTCGGTTGTTGCTGCGTGATGCAATGGATGTTGCCACCACCCAGCAGAATTTCGCGCGCGGGCAGCATCACGATCTCGCGCTCAGGGAACAGCCTGGCTAGCACTTTACGCGCGGGTTCGTCTGTTTCCACCCCGAAGGCCGGAGCGATGATGGCGCCGTTGGCGATGTAGAAATTCACATAAGACGCGGCGAGGCGTTCGCCCGCTTTGCGGTTCATGCCGGAAGCCGTGGCATCCACCCCCCCAGCTTCTTCTTCAGTGTAGAACATCGGGGTTGGCATCGGGATGCGTTCGATGGTGAGCGCGCGGCCTTTTGCGTCCCGCGCATCCTTCAGCCTTGCCTCCGCCTCGCGGCTGACCTGATAATGCGGGTCGGCTGGGTCGTCGCACCAGGTGAGCAGCACCACACCGGGTTTTACGAAACAGGCGAGATTGTCGACATGCCCATCGGTTTCGTCATGTGGCACGCCGTTTTCAAGCCAGATGACATGGGAGGCGCCGAGATAATCCTTCAGCATCCGCTCCATGTCCTGCCGCCGCACATCCGGGTTGCGGTTTTCGTTCAGCACGCATTGCTCGGCTACCAGCACAGTGCCTTCGCCATCCACATGAATCGCCCCACCTTCGATGACGAGGGGGGCGCGGAAGGCGCGGGCGCGTTCCAGGCCGAGGATTTTGCTGGCAATGGCGTCGTCTTTGTCCCACGGGAAATAAAGCCCGCCCCAGCTTTTAAAAGGCCAGTCCACGCCTGCGAGTTCGCCATTTTTGCCCAAGAGGAAGGTGCAGCCCACATCCCGCGCCCAGGCATCGTTGCTGCTCATTTCCACCACCCGTATTTCAGGCGGCAGGCAGGCGCGGGCGTTTTCGTATTGCGCCGCGCTCACCAGCATTGTTACGGGTTCAAACCGTGAAATGGCGGTGGCGATGGCGGTGAAGGCTTTTTGTGCGGGCTTGGCACCCAGCCGCCAATTATCCGGCCGTTCGGGCCAGATCATCCAGCAGCCATCATGGGCTACCCATTCGGCGGGCATTTTAAAGCCCGCCTCGTGAGGGGAGATTATATGTTCCATGCGCGCCTCAGGCGTTTTTCAAATAGGCGTCGTATTCAACATCGGAAATCCGCTTGCGCAGCTCGCTAATCTCCTGGCGTTTGCAGGCGATGTAGTAACGCTGGAAATCTTTGCCGAAAATCTCGCCCATGGCGGCGGAGTTGGCGAAACGGTCCACCGCACCAGACCAGGCAATGGGCAGTTTTGGGGCAGAAGGGCTGCGGACAGTGCCATGGGTTTCCGGCCCAGGGTCGGCCTTGGTTTCCAGCCCGTTCAACGCGGTGCCAAGTAGTGAGGCGAAGGCGAAATAAGGGTTGCAGTCTGCCCCGGCGACGCGATGCTCGATGCGCGAGGCGGCAGGGTCTGAGGTGATGACGCGCACGGAGGCCATGCGGTTGTCGTGCCCCCAATCGCCATAGGTGGGCGCGTGCACGCCGGGAGCAAACCGCCGGTAGGAATTGGCGTGCGGGGCAAGGGTGAGCATTGTATCTGGCATGTTGTGAATAATGCCGCCCAGCGCATGATAAAGCTCAGGCGAGGCGCGTTCCGGCGTGCCAACGAAAATGTTTTTGCCGGCATTGTCGAGTATGGACATGTGCACGTGCATTCCAGAGCCCGCCCATTGGCCATAAGGTTTGGCCATGAAGGTGGCGGTGAGGCCGTGCTTGCGCGCCACCTGTTTGATGGTGCGTTTAAACAAAGTGGCGCTGTCTGCCACGCGCAAGGCATCTGTTGAGTATTTCAGCGTGACCTCGAATTGGCCGGGGCCAGATTCGCTCACCAGTGTTTCCAGAATAATATCCTGCGCCTTCGCGCAGGCCATCATTTCGCGTAAAATCGGCTCGTAATCATGCACCTCGCCCAGCCCCACGGCGTCGATCTGCCAGCCGCGCCAACCGGATTCATCAGCCCCGCGCGGGGCGATTTTTAAACCATCCTGGCGGGGGTCTACCAGGTAGAACTCAAGCTCCACGCCCAAGGCAGGGGTTAGCCCCGCCTTGGTGTAACGCTGCAACACCTGTGTGAGGGCGCTGCGCGGGTCGAGATAATAAAGCTCGCCATCAGGTTCGCGCATGGTGAGCAAAGCCTGCACCACATTGCCATCCGCCCAGCCCATGCGGGTGATGGAATGCGGCACCGCGACGCACATGCCATCCGGGTCGCCGGTGTCGTAGGCGATGCCGCCTTCGATGATATCCCGCCCCCAGATGTCCAGCAGATAGGCCGAACGCGGCAAAGCGATGCCGCTGCCCAGCAGGGATTTTGCCTTGTCGCGTTGCAGCCATTTTCCACGCGGCACGCCGTTTACATCGATCACGAAGGCTTCGATGTAATCCGCACCGGAAAGCAGTGCAGCCTTGGCTTCGATGTCGGGGTTGGTTAGCATGTTCATATTGCCACCTCCGCGCGGACATCAGCGAAAGTTTGCTCGAACGCCTTCTTCGCCATGCCAGCGAACAGGTCGATCTCGGCTTCCGAGATGGTGAGCGGCGGGGAGAACAGCATGGTGTCGCGCGTGGCGCGCATCATCAGCCCATTGGCGATGCAATGGTCGCGGCAGATGCCCCCCACACGGCCGTTTTTCTCGAAGAATTTGCGGGTGCGCTTATCCGCCGTGAGCTCGATGGCGCCGATGAGCCCGACGCCGCGAATCTCTCCCACAATCGGCAGGTCGCCAATCGCCTGGTTAAGTTTGGCGCGCAGCAATTCGCCCTTGCGCGCGGCCCCCTCAACCAGTTTCTCATCCTCGATGATTTGAAGATTTCGCAGGCCCACAGCGCAGGAAACCGGATGACCGGAATAGGTGAAGCCGTGATAATATTCACCAACCTGGTTGATGAGCACATCCGCCACGCGGTTGTTCAGCAGCAGCGCCGAGAGCGGCAGATAACCCGAGGTGAGGCCCTTGGCGGTGGTCATCATATCCGGCTTTATGCCGAACGTATCCGTGCCGAACCAGTTGCCCGTGCGGCCATAGCCGCAGATCACTTCATCGGCGATCAGCAGAATATCGTATTGCTTGCAGATGCGGTTGATTTCCGGCCAGTAAGTGGAGGGTGGAATCAACACGCCGCCCGCACCTTGGATCGGCTCGCCGATGAAGGCGGCGATGTTTTCGGGCCCAAGCTCCTGGATTTTTTTCTCCGCTTCGCGCGCGGCGTAAAGGCCGAATTCCTCCGGGCTCATCTGCCCGCCCTTGCCGTACCAATAAGGCGGCAGCACTTGCGCGAAATTCGGCAAGTCGCCAGCCTGGCGGTGCATGTCTTTCATGCCGCCGGCGGAGGCGCCCAAAGTGGTGGAACCGTGATAGCCATATTCCCGGCCGATCACGATTTTCTTTTCCGGCTTGCCCAGCGTTTGCCAATACACCCGCGCGCTGCGGATGGCGCTATCCACTGCCTCGGACCCCGAGCAGGCGAAAAACGCGTGCTCGAAACCCTCTGGCGAAATTTCCGCCAGTTTTTTCGCCAGCAAAACGGCCGGTTCGTTGGTGGTTTTGAAGAAGCTGTTGTAATAGGGCAGCTTGGTCATCTGCTTGGTGGCGGCTTCCACCAGCTCTTGGCGCCCATATCCGGCGGCGACGCACCATAGCCCGGCCATGCCGTCCATGATTTTATTGCCCTTGGAATCGTGCAGGTAAACGCCTTCAGCCGAGGTGATCAGCCGCACACCGTGCTCGTGCAGCTCTTTATGGTCGGTGAAGGGGTGAAAATGGTGGGCAGCGTCCAGCGCCTGCCAGTCAACGCCGTGGTTGATATCGTCCAACATGATAAAGCTCCGATTTTTCTGAATGGGGACATGCGCGCGGTTGGGCGGGCATGGGGGGATATTCAGAGCGCGGGCGGGTTGAAGCCAATGCGTGCGCAGAGAATGAGCATCTCTGCGTGCAAATTAAGCGCAGTTGGTGGCACTGCTGAAACCATGCTCAACAGTGCCACGCTCCCCGAAACCTATCAAGGAAATTATGACGGCGTGATGATGGCTTGCTGCCCTTGCCGGGGGCGGCGCGGCGGGGCAAGTAACCGCCATGTCCGATCTCGATGAGCTTTTGAACAAACGCGGCCGCAGCGCGGCGCTTAACGCCTATGTTACCGCGGTGGCGTTTGACGCCACAGGTCTGCCCGGCTTTGCCCTGGGCGATGGCACGCTGCGCCTGGGGCCGGACCATACCCCCGTTGCGCTGCATGATGGCGCGGTGCTGAGCCTGGCGGCGCACCCGGAAGGTGGCTTTATAACTGGCGGGGATGATGGGCGGCTGATGCGCGCCAAACCTGATGGTGGCACGCAGGAGCTGCGGAAATTCGGTTCCAAATGGGTGGAGCATGTGGCGGCGTTTTCCGGCAAGGGGGCTTTGCTGGCGGCGGCGGTGGGCAAGACCCTTTATGTGCTGAGCCCAGGCGGTGAGGTACTGAAGGAACTGGCGCACCCTTCCACTGTCACCGGGATCGCGTTTGATTCAAAAGGCAAACGCGTGGCGGCTTCGCATTATAATGGGGCGAGTTTGTGGTTCACTGCCTCCGGCGCGCTGGTTTCCCCCAAGCTGGAATGGAAGGGCAGCCATACCGGCGTTGCCATCCACCCCGGGGGCGAGGCGCTGGTGACGACGATGCAGGAAAATGCCCTGCATGGCTGGACCCTGCCGGGGGGCAAACATATGCGCATGTCTGGTTACCCCGCCAAACCGGAATCCTTCGGGTTCACCAAATCCGGCAAGTGGCTGGCCACGGCGGGGGCGGAGAGCATTGTGCTATGGCCGTTTTTTGGCGGTGGGCCGATGGGCAAGGCCCCAACTGAGCTTGGCATGGGCGATGGCCTGGTTAAGCGCGTGGCCTGCCACCCAAGGCATGAGGTGGTGGCCGCCGGGTTTGATACCGGTATGGTGCTGGTGGCGGATGTGGCGCGCGAACGCGTGCTGCCGGTTTGCGGGCCGGGGCGCGGCAGCGTAACGGCCCTGGCCTGGAACGCCGATGGCACGCAACTGGCCTTCGGCACGGAAACGGGCTTTGCCGCGGTGGTGGATTTCAGCGGGTAATCAAAGCCCCAGGTGGCGCGAAAACTCCGGTTTTTGCGTCAGCGATGCAATAAAGATAGATAGCATTATGACTGTTGCCCTAATGGATTTCGACCTCCCCGACGAGATCGTGCACAAGCTGCTCGACAGAATTTCGGAGGATTCCTCGCTCGCAAAGCATCTGGGCAAGGACAGGCCCGCACGCGGCCGGGCCGTGGTCGCCAGCAGTCTGTTCGATGCCGACTCCCTGAACGCCCTCTACACCACCTGCCGCGAAAGCGGCGAGCGCGGGCTGATGCTGCAATTGCTGGCGCTCGACAAAATCCATTCCGCCCCAGCGGCCAGAACGGTCCCTAAAATCGACGTGCTGATAAATGGGTTAATCGCCTATCTGCAGCGCGACATGATCGACGGCTGGTTGTATCAGCGCAGCCAGGATGGCGTCTTGCTGCCCTGGCTGGTCACCGAAATGCGCTATGCGGCACCCAACGAGGGCAAGCCCTACGTCATTGTCAGCCTGCTCGCCAACACCATGCAGGCCGCTGGCAACGCAGCGCGCAACGACGCCCGTCAGCGCTATGCGGGCATGACCCAGGCGATCGTGGTCGACGCCAACGACATCATCAACCGCACCATCCCTGAGCTCCTGGCCGGGCAGGGCTTCTTCAAGGAATGTCCTGAGTTCAAAGCGGAATATGAACGCCACGCCAAACGCTTCCGCCAGATGCAGCAAAAATTCGGCCAGCAATACCTCACGGTAAATGCGGGCTGGTCCAGCGCCCCCTTGGGCAAGTTCGACCTGGTGCGCCTGCCAAAGCAAGCCGGCGCGCGCTGCGTGAACGACGAGGAAGCGCTGGAGCGGCGCTTCGTGACGATGACCGCGCCGAGTTTCTGGCGTGAGGCCGGGGTCGAACAAGGCTTCGACCACATCCCCATGCATTGCTACCTCTATCTTTTTCACCTGGAGCAGCACCGCAACATCTGGGTGCATGTCGAGAATGTTGAGCCCTACATCTACAAGCCCGAGCTGCGCGAGCGGCTCGTGCTGCCCGCAGCGCATCGCGACCTGATCGACATTCTCACCGCGGATCTCGACGTGATGGCGGAAGACATCATCGAGGGTAAGTCCGGCGGCACCACCATCCTCTGCAAAGGCCCGCCGGGGCTTGGCAAAACCCTCACCGCCGAGGTTTACGCCGAAGTGGTGGGCAAACCGCTCTACCGGGTGCATTCGGGCCAACTTGGCGTCACCGCGGGATCGGTTGAGGCCAATCTCACCCGCATCCTGCGCCGCGCCGCGCGCTGGGGCGCCATCCTGCTGCTCGACGAGGCCGATGTTTACATCCGCAAGCGTGACAACGACCTTGAACACAACGCCATTGTGGCCGAGTTTCTGCGCACGCTCGAATATTTTGATGGTCTGCTGTTCATGACCACGAACCGGATGGAAGATGTGGACGACGCGATTCTGTCGCGCTGCATCGCGGTCATCCGCTACGATATTCCGCCGCCGGATGCGGCAAGGCAACTCTGGCACACTCTGGCGGCGCAGTTCGGGGCGGATATTCCTGAGCCGCTCCAAGAGGAGTTGCTGACGCGCTATCCGTCACTCAGCGGCCGGGACATCAAGGAGCTCATCAAGCTCGCCACCCGCTATTGCGCGCATAAAAACCTGCCACTCACGGCCGAGGTTTTTGCCCTGTGCGCGGTGTTCCGAGGCATCATTTAGAACGTAATATCTATGCGCGCTTGGCACCCTCATGCCCCAGCCGCCACAGCGCCAGCGCTAGTTCCAGCCCGAACACCCAGGTGGAGAGCAGATGCCCGCGCGCGAAGGCGGCATGGTTTCCAGCCAGACGCCAAGCATCAAGATGCGGAAGCATCCAGAACCAGGACCATAGCGTGCAGAGCATGATAACGCCCGGCACCAGCGCGGCGCGGCTGCGGCGCAGGCCGTAGCCCAGCAGCGCCAGCCCGGAAGTGGCCAGGCAATAAGCGTATAAAAACGGAAAAACCGTGCGGATGAACGGCCCCGCCACGGCAAACGGCAGGCGGGTGAAGACCAGAGGGGCCATCACCGCGCCGAAAAACAGCATCCCGCCCGCCAACAGGCCAAAGCCCGTCATGGACAGGATGCTGCCAAACCTTCGCATCAGTAGCGGTAAGCCTCGTGCTTGAACGGGCCTTGCACCTTCAGGCCCAGATATTCCGCCTGCTTCTGGCTGAGCTGGGTGAGTTTGGCGCCCACCTTGGCCAGATGCAGGGCGGCCACTTTTTCGTCCAGATGGCGGGGCAGCACGTAAACTTTCTTCTCGTATTTGCCCGCCGGGGCAGTCCAGAGCTCGATCTGCGCCAGCACCTGGTTGGTGAAGCTGGCGGACATCACGAAGCTCGGGTGGCCGGTGGCATTGCCGAGGTTCACCAGGCGGCCTTCGGAGAGCACGATGAGGCGCTTGCCATCGGGGAACACAACCTCGTCCACCTGCGGTTTCACGTTTTCCCATTTATAGTTCCGCAGGCTCTCGATCTGAATCTCGGAGTCGAAATGCCCGATATTGCAGACGATGGCGCGGTGCTTCATGGCGCGCATATGATCGGCGGTGATTACGTCCACATTGCCGGTGGCGGTGACGAAAATATCGCCCACGGGGGCGGCCTCTTCCATGGTCACCACCTCGTAGCC
>JAGWIL010000373.1 GCA_028866335.1 Rhodospirillales bacterium | reverse complement strand
CCAAAATTTCGGCACAAATGTCCACTGCACTTAGTGGGCCGAATAATCGACAGCCCCAAACCGTTAGAAATTCCGACTTTCTTTAGTTTTAATCCGAAGCCGGACCCTCCGCTTGCGGTCACTAAGAAACATGAGAGACCACAGACCTAATATTTAGGATTGGCGGGAAAATGACTTTTGTCACCGGCTAAAACCTCGCCCTCCTTGACTTCGTATCGCGTTGCATTTAGCCCTTCAAAAACCTCCATATCCGTGCCTGTCAGCCAGGCGGGCAAATCGGCTTTTCCCAACGCCACAAACAACGCATTCCGTCTCTCGGCATCCAGATGCACCAGAGGTTCATCCAGCAGCAGCAGTGGCGGCTCGCCGCGTGCGGCGGCAATCATCGCGGCATGGCCTAGAACAATGCCTATCAGCATGGCTTTCTGTTGGCCGGTTGAGGAAAATGCCGCGGCCCGGCCAGCTTGCGCGTCCGTAATCAGCAAATCGGCTTTCTGCGGCCCCTGGCTTGAGGATTTTGCAACTGCATCGGCGGCGCGCGAAGCCGCCAGCGCCGCCCGCAGCCAATCCTCCACATCCAAAGCCGGTGCTTCGCCCAGTTTTTGCGCAATGGCGCAGGCCAGCCCCAACACCACACGCGGAAACGGGTCCGCCGCCCCGGCATTTATGGTTGCATTCAACCGTGCGATAAGGGCTGCCCGCGCTGCACTGGCCGCCACCGCGTGCCGCGCCATGGAATCTTCCAGCGCCGTGGCCCAGGCGGCATCGTAAGGCGGCTCGGCCAGCAGCCGGTTGCGCTGGGCGGAGGCACTTTCAAACGCCGCAATCTCGCGGGCGTGGTGCGGCTCCAGCGCTACCACCAGCCGGTCCAAAAACTTGCGGCGGCCAGAGGCAGTGTCGGTAAACAGCCGGTCCATCTGCGGGGTGAGCCAAACCGCGGCGAATTGCTCCGCCACCTCGCTCTGCGCGCGGGGCTTCACGCCATTTAGCAGAAACGCCCGGCGGTCTGGCGCGTTTTCCACGGCACCCGTGCCAATTTCCAGCCCGTTATCAAACCGCGCCGCCACCGCCCAGCCGCCTGCCCCGCCTTGGCGCGCAAGCTCGGCAAACCGCGCCCCGCGCAGGCCCCGCCCCGGCACCAGCAGGGAAGCAGCCTCCAGCAGATTGGTCTTGCCCGCGCCATTCGGCCCCGCAAACACCAAACGCCGCGCCTGCGGTTCAAAGCGCAACGCGGCGTAGGAGCGGAAATCCGTAAGGGTCAGCCGTTCGAGTTGCGTCGTCTCACACCCGCATTGGCATAAGCACATACACAGCGGAATTATCGTCCTGGTCACGCACCAAAGTCGGCGCCGCGCCATCGGCGAAGGCAAACTCCACCTTGCCCTTAATCTGGTCCGTCACATCCGACAAATACCGTGCCTGAAAGCCAATTTCCAAAGGTCCGTTCTGGTAATCTATCAAATCACCGCCCAGCTCCTCAGAGGCTGAACCCTGCTCAGCGGAGGCCGCCGAGATCACCAGCAGCTCCTTGGCCAGAGAGAGTTTCACCGGGCGATGTTTCTCCGCCGAAATAGCGGAAACGCGGCCCACTGCATCGTTGAAATCCTTCTTGTCCACGCGCAAAATTTTGTCGTTCCCGCGCGGGATCACCCGGTCGTAATCGGGGAAAGTGCCGTCAATCAGCTTGCTGGTCAGCTTCATCGTGCCGATGCTGAACTGAATCCGCGTTTCGGAAAGGGCTGTTTCCATCTCGCCGGTCACTTCATCAAGCAGCTTACGCAGCTCGGTCACGGTTTTGCGCGGAATGATAATGCCGGGCATCCCCGCAGCGCCTTCGGGCAGCGGTTCTTCCACGCGGGCCAGGCGGTGGCCATCTGTTGCCACGGCGCGCAGCACCGGGCCATCCGCGCCTTCTGCCGCGTGCAGATAAATGCCGTTCAGGTAATAACGCGTCTCCTCGGTGGAGATGGCAAAGCGCGTACGGTCGATCAACCCGCGCAGCTCCTGCGCTGAGAGCACGAAATGGTGACTGAGCCTGCC
>JAGWIL010000372.1 GCA_028866335.1 Rhodospirillales bacterium | reverse complement strand
CTGCTTACATTTTTCTACCGGCAGATGCCGCAGCTTATTGAGCAGGGTTATCTCTACATCGCGCAGCCGCCGCTCTACCGTGCCAAGCGTGGCAACGACCAGCGCTATTTGAAGGATGATGCCGCACTTGAAGCCTTTCTGCTCGACCGTGCCCTGGGTGGTTCGGTGCTGAGCAGCGGGGCATTGTCGCTTACAGGCGATGATCTGCGCGAGGCCTCTGCCTGGATTGGCCAGGTGGTGCACCGGTTGCAGGCAATGGAAAACACCCTGCCGCAACAATATCTTGAACAGATTGCGATTGCCGGGCTGATGTCTCAGGCCGCGTTGGGCAATGCCGCAAAGGACGCGGCGCTGGTGGCACGGCTGAATGGCATTTCAGCGCCTGCGGAACGCGGTTGGATTGTGACCTCTGATGAAGCCGGGGTGAAGCTGGGCCGCACCGTGCGTGGCGTGGCCGAGCATTACACGCTGGAAGCGATGACGTTGCGGACCGCGGAGGCGCGATACCTCGCCGAGCGGGGCGAAAAACTCGCTGAAATTTTTGCTGAAAACGCCACCCTCTCAATTGATGGCGGAATGGCCAGGCCTGTGCATGGCCCGGCGGCGATGTGGGACACGCTGCTGGCCCATGGCCGCAAGGGCATGGTGATCAGCCGCTTCAAAGGCTTGGGGGAGATGAACCCGGAAGAATTATGGGCAACCACGCTGGACCCGAAAATGCGGCGCCTGTTGCAGGTGAAAATTGCCGATGCCGAGGGCACCGACCAGATATTCACGACGTTGATGGGCGACGTGGTGGAGCCGCGCCGCGAGTTTATCGTGAACAACGCGCTGCGGGTGGCAAATCTCGACACCTGATAAAGTGCGGCGGGTTTGCAGGCTGGCGCGCTGTTTCGCCGGGCTATTTAGAGCTGGTTAAATGCCGCGCCAACATGTGCCCCGCCGCGCCTCTCTGCCAGTTTCATCTGGCGGTGGCGTTCTCTGTAACTGGCGCGTTGCGCATCGCTGCGCTCTTCATGGCAGGCAGAACAACTAACGCCCTCTTCGAAAAGAGGCGATAAACGCTCGGCCTCGTTCACGGGGCGGCGGCAGGCGAAGCACATATCATGCTTGCCCATCGCCAGCCCGTGCTCAAGCGTCACACGCTGGTCGAACACGAAGCATTCGCCTTGCCAAAGGCTTTTTTCTGGGGGCACAACTTCGAGGTATTTTAGAATACCGCCTTCCAGATGATAAACCTCTTCAACCCCTTCGCTTTTCAAAAAAGCGGTAGATTTTTCGCAGCGTATGCCGCCGGTGCAAAACATCGCCACTTTTGGGGCCAAGCCTTCGCCTAGAAGTTTTTCCCGCTCAGCGCGAAACCATGCAGGAAATTCACTGAAACTCTGTGTGCCCGGATTAATGGCACCAGCGAAACTGCCAACGGCAACTTCGTAGTCGTTGCGCGTGTCGATCAGGATTGTGCCAGGCTCGCTCACAAGCGCATTCCAGTCTTGCGGTGCTACATAATGCCCGGCACCGCGTAGCGGATCGATATCCGGCTGGCCCATGGTGACAATTTCGCGCTTTATCCGCACCTTCAGCCGGTGAAACGGCAATGCTGGCGCACGGGAAAATTTGACGGTGATGTTCGCGCAGCCCGGCAATTTTTTAATATGGGCGAGCGTGTTTTTTATAGCTGCATCTGTTCCGGCGATGGTGCCGTTAATCCCTTCCGGGGCCAGAATAATCGTGCCCCTAACGCCCTCCGCCTGGCAAAGCTGCATCAGCCCGGCCTGCACAGCGGCGCAATCCTCAACCGGCACGAATTTATAAAGTGCCGCGACACAGATTGGCAGATTGGTTTCTGGCGTTGTCATCACGTGGCTCATCAACAGCGTTGGTTACTGGCTGAATGCGTTTCCAACCTGGTGTGCCGTATGCACAATGGCATCGCCGGTGGCGTTGGCACCGTCGCTAAAGCCTTTCCCAATGTCGTTGAAACCGCTGCCGATATGGCTCTGGCCAAGATTATCTCCCGCAGCGTTGAAATCGCCTTGCGCACG
>JAGWIL010000038.1 GCA_028866335.1 Rhodospirillales bacterium | reverse complement strand
TCATCGGCCATCGCGCCATATTCCGCCGCCATCACCATGAATTTTTTCGGCACGCAGCCCACATTCACGCAGGTGCCGCCCCAGAAACGGGATTCGGCGATGCCAACCCGCGCCCCATGCCCCGCCGCAATGCGCGCGCAACGCACCCCGCCAGAGCCGCCACCAATCACGAAGAGGTCAAAATCCATCGTCATCATCCTGAAAATCGTCCTCTAAGTAATGTGCGGCACCGTAATTTACCAATACCGGCGCATCCGCCAGCGTAAGGTTGCAATCGCTGGCCAATGCAACGAGATTAAACCAAACCAGACGGCCATAACCAATAATGCCAAAGCAAAACATGCCGGAACAAAGCCTTATGGAGAACGCGGAGATTACGGCCAAACAAGTGGTTGGGTATCTCGACCAGCTAAGCGAGACATTGCTGGTGCGCGGCTGGGCGTGGTCCCCGGCGGCGCCGGAGCAGCGGTTGCAAATCGAATTTCTCATCAATGGCGAGCTGGCGGGAACTGCCCTGGCCGATATCTACCGCAAGGATGTGGAAGTGGCTGGCCACGGGGATGGGCAATCCGGTTTCGCCTGGGCGGTGCCCATGGCGTCGCTGCCCGCCGCGGCGGAGATTGTGCTTTCTGCACGGGCGGCGGGGTCTGGCGCGCCGCTCGCCAATCAGCTCAGCTTTCCGGCGGTGGAGCTTGCCGTGCAGTTGGAAGCCTTTGCCGCGGGCATGGATGCGCCAGAGGCGAAGCTGGCGGCATTGCGTGCCGCGGTGCGCCTGGCACCGGAAGACCCCTGGTACGCCATGGCGCTGGCCGAGGCGCTGCGCGCGGCCGGGCAATCGGAGCAGGCCGTGGCGGTGCTGAAAGCGCTGCTCGCGGCACAGCCGGCATTCTGGCACGCTTTCGTGGTGCTTGGGCATATCGCCCGCCATGGCGGCGCGCGGGATGAGGCGCTGGAATGGTTCCGGCGCGCGGTTAAACTGGCCCCCGGCGAGGTTTGGTGCTGGCTGGATGTGGCGGAGGAGCTACGCGTGCTTGGCCGGGTTGAAGAGGCGAAGGCCGTGCTTACCCAGGCGGCGGCAGCCTTCCCCCAATCCTGGCCGGTGGAAATGGGCTTTGGCCATTGCGCCCGGGCCCAATCCGCGCCCGGCGCGGCGCGGCGGCATTTCGAGGAAGCTGCCCGCCTTGCCCCGGATGAAATTTCCCCCAGGCTGGGGTTGATCGAGGTGCTGCGTGACACGGGCGCATTGGATGAAGCGCGGCAGGCTGCGCTCGCCTTGCACGCCACCCATCCCGGCCATATGCCCTTGCTGCTCAGCCTGGCCTATACTGAACGCCAGGCCGGGCTGGAGGAAGACGCGGCGGGGCATTTTGCCGAAGCCCTGGCGCTGGAGCCAGAAAACCCCAGCCTGCTGGCTGAAATTGCCCGGCAGGACTACCGGCTGGGCCACCAGCAGGAGGGCAATGCCCATTTGCGGCACGCGCTGGAGCTCGACCCATGCCATCGTGATGCTGTGAGCCAGCTTGCCGCGCAGGCGCTCGCAGTGGGTGACGCCGCTCAGGCCTTTGAGATTTTCAGCACCGCCGTAAAACGCCACCCCGGTGAGATGGCCTTCCGATTTGGTATGCTGGACGCGCTGGCCTGGCAGGGCCGATTTGAGGAGGCGCTGGATGGCCTTACGGCACTGGAGCAGGAGCACGGCGCCACACCGCAATTGCACAACTGGCGGATCACGCTGCTGCGCCGCATCGGGCGGATGGAGGAAGCCCTGCACGCCGCCCGCGCCGCCACCGCCACCGCCCCGCGGGAATTCTGGCTTTGGGCGGAACGCTTCCAGACCGAGCTTCTGGCCGGCTCGGACGCGAGCTTGCAAAAATGCCTGTTCGGTATCCCCGCCACCAATGTGGCAGAGCGCGCGATCCGCCGCCGCTGCGTTGGCGCGCTCGCTGAAAGCCTATGGCAGATGGAGGCCGCGCTTGCCCATTACGAGGCAGCGGCGGCGCTGAACCCGAACGACATTATGCTGCAAGAGGCGCTGAGCCGGGTGAAGCTGATGCGCTTTGACCTTGCGGGCGCACGCACCCATTTGCATCGGCAATATGAGCTGATGGCCTCCGACCGCCGCCTGCGCGGTGAATCGCTCAACATTTCGCAATCGCTGCTCGGCCAGATGATCGACGAATACGCAGCGGATGACGAGCTTTGCGCGGCCCTGGCAGAGTTAAGCGCGCAGCCCTCGCCAGCGCGGCTGGAGGCACTGGCCATAATCGCCCGGCAGGTACCGGACAGCACCGCCCCCGCCGCCAGCCTGCTGTTGGCCATGCGCCAGGCGGAGCGGATGGATTTTGTGCCCGCGCCGGACACCACATCACCCATTCCCCGCACCATCACCATGTTCTGGGACCAGCCAGAGCCGCCAGAGGATGTAAGCGCGCTGATGCAGAGCTGGCGGGAGCATAACCCTGGCTTTGGCTGGCGGTGCTTCAGCGAGGTTGAGGCCGGGGATTATCTCGATACGACATTTCCCGCCCCGGTTCTCCAGGCTTACCAACGCGTGCGGGAGCGGCCGCAAAAGGCGGACATCTTCCGCCTTGCTGTGCTGGCGGCGGAAGGCGGCATTTATGCCGATGCCGATGACCGCTGCCTGCACCCGCTGGAGGCGCTGTTGCCCCCTGGTGCCAGCCTGGTGCTGGCGCAGGAGGAATTTGGCTGTGCGGCCAATCATTTCATCGCCGCCGCCCCTGGCCACCCGGTTTTGCAGGCGGCTTTGCGCGCGGTGGTCAAGGCGATCAACCGGGGCGATAACGAAATCCCCTGGCTGCTTTCCGGCCCTGGCCTGCTCACCCGGGCGCTGGCGCAGCACATTGCGGCGCATGGCGTTGGCGGGTTGCCGCCGGGCCTTGCCCTGCTGGACCGCCGGCAGCTTGGGGGCTTTGTGGCAGCGGGGTGCTTCGCGGCCTATAAAACCTACCATCTGCACCATCGCAAACGTATCGATGCCGCGGCGGCGCATAAACCAAATTAAGACGCAGGCAGCGCCTCAGCTTTCTTTGCCTTGGGTTTCCTGGCCGGTTTCTCTGCCTTCGGGGCTGTTGGCGGACCACCGAGCATTATCCTGGTCAAATGCGCCATATCCGCCTCTTGCGGGAAAAACGCGGCGGGCAATGCGCCTTCCGCCACGGGTTGCACTCGCCCGGCGGCAATCTCGTCGATCAGCTTCAGCACGGCTTCCGCATCGGCCGGAAACGGGAACACCACGCCAAAACCCGTCCTGCGGATGCGGTCCGCCGGCGCGCCGATATCCGGCGCCAGTGGAATAAAGCCGTGCTTCACCAGTTCGGAGAGCGTGTAGGAATAGGTCTCCGGCCAGGCGGGCAGAAACAGCGCCAGCCGCCCCTTGGTTTCAGCCAGCAGCGTTGGCAGCTCCTCGGGCGTATATTTTCCGGTGATGGTGACATTGCCAACCGCCTTCAGCGCCCGGTCCATATTCGTGTAGCCGATTACGCGGAAATGCAGATGCGGATGTGTCAGCCGCGCCCGCTGCGCAATCTCCAGCAGCTTGTTCGAGCCTTTATGCGGGCCGATCGCTCCCAGCATCACAATCTCATTGTTGCTGCCCTGGCGGGCAGCTTCCGCGGCATCGTGCGCGGATTCCGGGTGCGGTGCCACGGTTATGTTCAGCCCTGGGTACATCCTGACAAGATACCCCGCCGCATTGGCCGAGGGCGCGACAACATAGGTAAAGCGCGCCAGCAACGCCGCGAACAGCGCGCGGTGCCCGGCAGGGGTGAGGTCGTTCAGCACCGATGTCTCGTGCGCGCCGCCCATCTCCACGCAGCGCAAGCAGGTCTCGGCATCCGCGCCGCCGCAAAACCGGCCAATCGCGTCGATCATCGTCACACGCGGGCAGAATGAATAGAAATCATGCGCCCAGTAGAGGCTATGGCGACCCTCCAGCCAGTTGCCCAGGGCGCTCAGCACTGCCGCTGAAAAGCCGAGAAGCTGATGCGCCAGCACCAGCGCGGGGGCCGCGTCATCCAGCACCGCGAACAGCTCGGCAACTTCCGCCGCTTTAAAGCGCGCGCAGAGCAGCGGTGCCTCGCAGCTCAGCTCGATCAACCCGCCTTCGGTCAGGCTCAGTGAGAGTCTGGTGGCCCCGCCATAGCCCACTTCACGCTCGATATCCCTGATGGCTTTTGGCGTGCCGCCTTCCAGTGCGTTGGAGATTACCAGCGCGAAGCGCGTGCCGGCCTCCCGCGCGCGGGCAAGGCGGGCGCGGTCCAGCGCCCAGCGCAGCCGGCGCAATCCGTCCTGTCGCTCAAACGCCATAATCAGCGGCGTGTATTCAGGGTAGAGCGCGTTCAGTTTTGGTTGGTTCTGCGCCAGCAGGCTTTCGCGCTCATTGCCGAAGGAGATGCTCTCCTTATGCTCCACCAGCACGCCGCCCGCCGCCACGTTGCGGTAGCCCAGGGCTGAGGCGCGGGCGCAAAAATCATTCTCCTCGCCATAGCCGCGCCCGAAGGCTTCATCCATAAACCCGATACGCTGGATCACCTGGCGTTTGATGAACATGCAGAACCCATGCCCCGTGGGCACGTCCTCGCAGGTTCCGGCGTTTGCGCTGAGCGCCAACGCCGCCAGCTCAGGCCAGGAAATATCCGGCAGCGATGCCTCGCGCAATTCCGCGCTGGGGTAGGAAAAGATGGTGGCGTTGCTGGACATGGCTGTAACAGTGCCGATTTCAGGATGCGCGTAGGCCACGCTGGCCAGCTCATCCAACCCGCCCGCATGCAGCACGGTGTCTGAATTCAGCAGCACCGTGTCTATACCTTGGCTCAATCCCATGCCGCGGTTCACGGTGCCGACAAAACCAAGATTCTGCGCGTTTTCCAGCAGAATCACATTCGGTGCGGCGCGGTATGCCGCCAGCATCCCGGCCATCCCCGCTTCAGGCGAACAATCATTGATGAGGATAAGCTGATCCGTTTCAGCGTTACGGTGTGCCAGCACGGATTCAATGCAGGCTTTCGTTACTTCCACCCCGCGATACACCGGCACGATAATCGCCATGCGAGGAAATGCCGCTGGCTCGGCCATATCGCTTGGCTGCTTGCTCAGGGTCACGCTTTCGCTGCCCCGCATTTTGGCCAGATAATCCCGCAATGCCTCGGTCAGCACCGCGCGCTCGCCCGCACTCAGGCCAGGCAGCTCGGCATTGGCCAGTTGTGCGGCCTTATAAATAGCCGCCACGGCGGCGGGGCGCTTGGCCAGCAAATAAGGCCCGTCGAACAAATCCCTGGTGCCATCCTTAAAGCGAAGGCTTATCGCCACCGGCTCGTCGTCAGGGTTGTTCGCGGGGGGCAGCGCGATATCGAAGCCAGGTGTGACGCTATCGGGAAAATGCGCCTTCACATCGGTGCGCTCACGGTCGCAAAATGCCATTCCCGCCAGCTTGCCGTTGCGGTACACCGCCAGTTCAAAACCGCGCGCGGGTGTGTCCGGCGCATGAACCCAGCCAACCACGCGCTCCGGCGAAATGAGTTCGAGATTCGCGCGCAAGCTTAAATTACAGCTCGTTCGCCCGATCAACTTTCCGTTAGCGAACACGTCAAGCAGCACTTCTCCGGCGCCGAAGCAGTCGCTGCGGAGCTTCAGACTGAACCGCGCCGGGGCGAAAAGCGGGTCCGCCGGGCGCTCCTCAAACGTGGCCAGACCGCGCGCCACTTCCACGCCCGCGCTGGTTATGGCGGTAATAAGCGGCGGTTCCAGGGTTTTGGTGCGTTCGCTCACCCAGCCCGTCACCATGTCGGCTTCCACGGCGCATACCCCGTCATACAGCCCCGGGCCAATCTCCAGCGGCGAGCCAACAAGCTCTTCCCCGTTCGCCAGCACCCGCAGCCATTTTGCCTCGGTGCCCAGCGGAACAGCAATGCGGTAGGCCAGCGTGGTGCGGCCTACCCCCAACGCGGCAAGGTCCGGCCGGTGGCGCGAGGCGCGGCCCTTCGCCAGCAGCCTGCCTTCGGTGTCAACAACGGTAATGGCGCAGTTTCCCGTATCCGGCACGGAGGCTGCCCACCCTGTCAGGTAGCTGCCTTCCATCGTGTCCACATGTCCCTTGATCGCCATCGAGACTCCATACGGTTTAACTTTGCCGCCTAACCGCGCGGCGGGTGGCTGCTCGGTTTCTGTTGTCCTCTATTGGCGGGCGGCGCTCAAGGCTGGGTTTGCTGAGAGCCAGATAAAATTATGCCGCGCGGCTTAACCCGGCAATTTCATCCAACCCGGCGGGCAAGGATGTACGGCAGCCCCGTCCGCCATGAGCGGCTTATCCAGTGCATCCAGCCTTAAACTGGCCATCGCCATGCCTCCCGCGCTGGAGCGCAGCGTGCCAATTTCCACCCCCTCGGCCATAACCGGCGTACCCGCCGCAAGGCCTGGTTTTTCCAACCGCACCGGCAGCAGCCGCCGTTTGATCAGCCCGCGATATTTCGTGCGCGCCGTCAGTTCCTGGCCCATATAACAGCCTTTTTCCCAATCCACCCCGCCCAGCTCGTCAAACCCGGCTTCCAGCAGCAGGGTTTTATCGGCTTCAAGGTCCGGCGCGCCATCTGGCAGGCCGAGCGCAATACGGTGCGCCGCGTAATCCGCTGCCGTGGCATTGCAGGGCAGGTCATCTTCGCTCAGGCAGCGGTAACCGGCTTGCGGCAAACGCGGGTCAGCGGCGGTGAGCGGCACGGGAGGCGGCACGCCATCCCAGGTGCTAAACACCTTCAGCCTGTCTGACGCATCTTTGATCTCCACCGCCGACCGCAATTTATAGCGCCGCAATTTCTGCATCAGCGCCGGAATTTCGGCCAATGGGGCGTCCAGCAGCAGCCTCTCGCCATCGGAGAGAATAAAGAAATCGACCAGATATTTGCCTTGGGGTGTCAGCATCGCGGCCCACACGGCATTTCCAGGCACGGCCCTGGCCACATCATTGCTCACCAGCCCGTTCAAAAACGCCACACGGTCCTCTCCGGTGAGTTCCAAAACACCGCGATGCGGCAATGCTGCGATATTGCTCATGCGCCATAAATGGCGGGGTGCCGGTTCCGCCGCAAGCCCGGCCTGTTTGCTCAGGCGCCGGCGGCAGGCTACAGGCGGCATTGTATGAAGATTTTGTTCATCACATCCTCGCGCATTGGCGATGCGGTGATCTCCTGCGGGATTCTGGAGCAGTTGCGGCTGAATTACCCCCAGGCGCGCTTCACCATTGCCTGTGGTGTGGTGGCCGAAGGGGTTTTCACCCGGTTTCCGGCACTGGAGCGGTTGATTGTTTTCGAGAAGGAAAGCTTCGACCGCCATTGGCCGCGGCTTTGGCTGAAGCTTGCCCCGCATGTCTGGGACATCGCGGTGGATTTGCGCGGCTCCGGCATCACCTTGTTTTTGGCGGCGCGCCAGCGGCATATCTTGCGTGGTGGGCGCCGGCCGGGGCGGCGCTATGTGCAGCTTGGTGCCTCCATGGGCTTTACCCCGCCACCTTTGCCGGTTGCCTGGACCGCGCCGGAGGACGATGCCAAGGCCGCCGCCCTGTTGGGCGAGGGGCCGGTGATCGCCCTGGCCCCCACCGCCAATTGGGAGGGCAAAATCTGGCCCGCTTCACGATTCATAGATTTGTTTTATGAATTGCGAGCGAAAATTCCCGGTGCCCGCGCGGCGGTGTTCGGCGGGCCAGGCAAAGCGGAGGCAGCCCTCGCCGCACCTGTGCTGGCCGCCTTGCCGGGTGCGATTGATTTATGCGGGAAATTGTCTTTGCCCGAAGCCGCCGCCTGCCTGCGCCGGGCAGCATTGTTCGTGGGCAATGATTCTGGGCTGATGCATCTGGCCGCCGCGGCGGGCACGCCCACCCTGGGGCTGTTTGGCCGTTCCAAGGCCAGCGAATATGCCCCGGCAGGTCCGCGCACCGAAATTGCGGTGGCACCGGGGCCGGAGGGTGAGGCGCCGATGGAGGGGCTGGACGTAGAGACCGTTACCGCTGCCGCTTTGCGGCTTTTGGGGTTATAGGAAACATCATGAGCTATGATCTGATTCTGGAAAACGGCATTGTGGTTTTGCCCTGGGGCGAGGCGGAAGCCGATATCGGTGTGAAAAACGGCAAAATCGTCGCCATCGGGGCTCATCTCGGCACGGCGGCGGAACGCTTCAACGCCAAGGGGCTGCATGTGCTGCCGGGTGTCATCGACCCGCATGTGCATTTCCGCGATGGCGGCCAGGGCGGCATTGAAGGCGTGGAGGATATGCGCTCCGGCTCGCTAGGCGCGGTGCTGGGTGGGGTAACGGCGTGTTTCGATATGCCCAACACCAACCCGGCAGGCGTTGATAACACCAGCCTCCGGGCCAAGCATGATTATATTGCGGGCCATAGCTGGTGCGATATCGGCATTTTCGCTGGTGCGACCATGGATAATCTGGACGAGACCGGGGCGTTGGAAACCCTGCCGGGCGTATGCGCCATGAAGGTGTTCGCGGGCAGTTCCACCGGCAATCTGCTGGTGGCGGATGATGTGAGCATCGAACGGCTGATGCGCTCTGGCCGGCGGCGGGTGGCGTTCCATTCCGAGGATGAGGAAAGGTTGCAGGAACGCCGTACAGAATTTGAAAATGGCGGGCCGTATAGCGACCATTATGTGTGGCGGGATGTGGAATGCGCGTTTAAAGGCACGCGGCGGATTACCGCATTGGCGGAAAAAACCGGAAGGCCCGCGCATATTCTACATGTTTCCACCGCTGAGGAATTTGCGTTTCTGCGCGAGCACAAGGATCTGATGGGCTGCGAGGTGCTGGTGAACCATTTGTTGCAGGCAGCACCAGAGGTTTATGAAAGATTGGGCGGATATGCGGTGATGAACCCGCCTTTGCGCGAGGCGCGCCATATGGATGCCGCCTGGGCAGCCGTGGCAGATGGCACGGTGGATAATATCGGCTCTGACCATGCGCCGCACCCGCGCGCCAATAAGGAAAAACCCTGGCCGCAAGTGGCGGCAGGCCTCACCGGCGTGCAGACCATGCTGCCCTTGATGCTGACTCAGGTGAATGAAGGGCGGCTCTCGCTGTTAAGGCTGGCGCAGCTTATGGCGGAAGGCCCGGCGCGGGTTTATGGCGCGGTGGGCAAGGGCCGGATTGTGGCCGGGAATGACGCGGATTTTTCAGTGGTGGATTTGGGCGCGCGGCGGACAATTGAGAACAGTTGGATTGCGAGCCAATGCGGCTGGACGCCGTTTGATAGCGTGGGTTGTGTGGGCTGGCCGGTGGCGACGATTATTCGTGGCCAGGTGGTGATGTATGAGGGGCAGGTGACGGGTGAGCCAGTGGGAAGGCCGGTTAATTTCAGATCTTGATATGTTCCACGTGGAACATATCCGTAGTAAATTATTAATAACGTCACGTTAGTTATTGAGATGGTTTGAGTGTGCGCCAACTGCGCCAGGCCAAGCCCAGCATAACAAGCTGCATGGCAGCGGTAATGGCCGCGCAGCCGGGCCAGCCCGCAAGGTGCCAGGCGGCGGCTGGGACGATGCCGCCGAAGCTGCCGCCGATATAATAGGACGTGACATAAAGCCCGACAGCGGTGGATTTGGCCCCGCGCGCGGCCACGCCGACAAACCCGGTGGCCAGGGTTTGTTGCGGGAACACGCCGAAACACACCAGCAGTAAGCCGAGCCCGATGAGCCAGAGCGAGGCAAATAATGTGAGCGCCAGCCCGGCCAGGATTAAGGCCGTGCACCCCGCCATCAACCAGTTTCGGTTGAGTTTCGCGCCCAACCGCCCGGCGATGGGGCTGGCGGCCACGCCGCCGAGATAAACCACGAAGATGGCCCCCAAGGCGGCGGGCCCCAGATGATAAGGCGCGGCCGCCAGGCGGAAATTGATGAAGGTGAAAACACTGACGATGGAAAACAGCACGCCGAACCCCACCGCATAGGTGCCGAGCAGCCGCTTATTGGAGAGGTGGTTGGGAAATGAGGCCAGTGCGCCGCCAAAGCTGGTGACGGGCCGGAAATTTTTTTCCCGTGGCAGCAGCAAGGCGATGGTAAGGGATGCCGCCAGGGTGATGAGCCCCACAACAAGAAACCCCGCCCGCCAGCTCAGCACGGAGGTGACGAACCCCACGATGAGCCGCCCGGAAAACCCGCCGCTGATGGTGCCGGAGGTGTAGATGCCCACCATACGCATGGCGTTGGCGGGGGACATTTCATCGGAAATATAGGCGATGGTGATGGTGAAGATGAATGGCAGCAGCAGCCCTTGCGCGAAGCGGCAGGCCACGAGCATGGCGAGACTGTTGGAAAAGGCGGCAAGCATTGTGGGGATGACCAGCAGCAACGCCGCGCCCCGGATGAAAATGCGTCGGCCGAAACGGTCTGACACCATGCCGATGACAGGTGCCATGGCGGCGGTGGCGATGAGCGGGGCGGTAACGGTATAGCCTGTGGCTTCCGGCGAGCTGTGCAGGGTTTTGGCGAGCACCGGCAGAATGGCCTGGGTGCACCACATATT
>JAGWIL010000371.1 GCA_028866335.1 Rhodospirillales bacterium | reverse complement strand
GGCGCTGAACCGTTGGCAGGCGCTTTTGCAGCATTGGGCGGATGCGGCGAATATCCACCCCGAAACGCTCTATACCGCCTATGTGCAGATGGCGGCGGAATTCGCGACCTTTACAGATGCGCAGCGCCGCCCCAGCACGTATCCCGGCTACCGGCATGAGGATTTGCAGCGCAGTTTCGCGCCCGTCATCGCTGATCTTCGCAGGTCTCTCTCCTCGGTTATCGAAACCAACGCCACGGCGATTCCGTTGCAGGAGCGCAGGCATGGCGTGCATGTCGGCCCCATCAACGACCGGAATGTTCTGCGTGCCGCGAATTTCGTGCTTACCGTGCAGGCGGATGTGCCAACGGAGACGATGCGCCGCCTGTTCCCGGCACAGGTGAAGATTGGCGCGGTGGAGCATATCCGCGAGCTGGTGAATGTGGCGTTGCCCGGCATCGCCGTGCGGCCGTTGCCGGTGGCACCTCGGCAGATTCCGTTTTATGCAGGTGGTTCGTATTTCGAGCTGGACCGCAACAGCCCGCATTGGCAGCAGATGCAAACATCGGGCGGTTTCGCGATTCATGTTTCTGGCGAGTTTCCTGGCCTACGCATGGAGCTTTGGGCCATTAAAGGGTGAAGCCGCAGACGCGGCGGGGAGGTAGAGTATGAGTGACAATCCGTTCTCCGAACCGGACGATTCGGACCGCACCGTCATCCGGCCCATACCGGGGGGCAAGCGCCCTGCCGCGCCGACACCTTCCCAGCCTTCGCCATTCGACAGCCCGATGAGCAGCGCGCCGCAACCAGGCCCCGCGCAAACCGGGTACAGCGCGCCCGCCGCCGCCATACAGGCTGACGCGCCGGAGAGCATCGGCATGGGTGGCTCGCCGCTAGTTGTGGCCGCCGGGCCGCTGCTGCAATTGCTGGCGCGGCTGCGCAACACGTTGCAGGCACCGGATTCGGGCGATTTGCGGGAGCGCGCGGTGCGTGAGATCCGCCGGTTCGAGGAATCCGCCCGTGCTCGCAACATTCCCATGGAGCAGCTTCGCCCCGCGCATTACGCGCTATGCGCCAGCCTGGACGATGTGGTGCTGGCAACACCCTGGGGCAGCCAGGGTGCCTGGGCGCAACGCTCATTGGTTTCCACCTTCCATCAAGAGGTTCGCTCCGGCGAGCGGTTTTTCGACGTGCTGGCGCAAATTCGCCAAAACCCCGGCAATTTTCTGCCGGTTCTGGAATTGATGTATTTCTGCCTGTCGCTTGGTTACATGGGCCGTTACCGGCTTTCTCCGCGCGGCCCGGCGGAGATCGACCATCTGCGGGAGGAAACCTATACCGTTCTGCGCCGCCAGAACCCGCCCGGAGACCCGGCCCTTTCCCCGCATTGGCAGGGTGTGGCCGCACCTTACAGGCCGCGCCGCTTTGGCGTGCCGGTTTGGGTGGTGGCGATTGTAGCGCTTGGCGTGCTGGGGCTGGTTTATGCGGGATGTTTGTTCTCGCTCTCCGGCAAGTCAGACGCCGCGTTTCAGGCGCAGGTGACAGCGCCCTTGCCGAACATGCCGCAGATTGTGCGTGCGCAGCCCGTGGTGCCGCCGCCTGAGCCGGTGGCCCCAGGCCCCACCATTCTGGATCGCCTCTCCGGCTTTTTGCAGCCGGAAATCGCGGCGGGGAAGGTGAGCGTGTTGGGCACCACGCATCAGCCGATCGTGCGGATTAACAATACCGGGCTGTTTGGCTCCGGTAGCGCCACGGTGGAAAACTCCGACGTACCGCTATTGCAAAAAATTGGCACGGCCTTGGCGAAGGAAACCGGCAGCGTGGTGGTGACGGGCTATACCGACAACCAGCCGATTCATACGTTACAATTTCCGTCCAATTTCGTGCTCTCACAGTCTCGCGCGCAGGCGGCGGCGGCGATTCTGGACCAGACGATCGGCGATGAGAGCCGCATTACCGCGAAAGGCATGGGCGATGCCGACCCGGTGGCGAGCAATGCCACGGATGCCGGGCGCGCGCAGAACCGCCGCATCGAAATTGTGTTGAACCACCCTTCCGGAACCTGAGCCTCTCATGAAGAAGATAC
>JAGWIL010000370.1 GCA_028866335.1 Rhodospirillales bacterium | reverse complement strand
CGATGCCGCTGAGATCAGCGCCGCCGCCACCGCCAGATCCGCCGCGGGTTCAGAAACCCGTAAACCGCCCGCCACATTCAAATAAACATCGTTCATCGCAAGCTTCAGCCCGCAGCGCGTTTCCAGCACCGCCAGCAGCATGGAAAGCCTCCCAGAATCCCAGCCGATCACCTGTCGCCGGGGCGAGCCGCCAGGGTTGGGGGAAAGCAGGCATTGAATTTCCACCAGCACCGGGCGCGTGCCTTCAAGCCCCGCAAGCACAGCACTGCCCGCCACATTGCCGCGCCGCTCCGCCAGAAACAAAGCCGAGGGGTTGGCAACTTCCGATAAGCCCCGCCCCGTCATTTCAAACACGCCGATCTCGTCCGTCGCGCCAAAACGGTTCTTCACCCCGCGTAAAATGCGGAACTGGTGGCCCCGGTCGCCTTCAAAATGCAGCACCACATCCACCATATGCTCCAGCACGCGCGGGCCGGCCAACGCGCCTTCCTTGGTCACATGGCCCACCAGCAGCAGCGAGAAGCCTTGGGTCTTGGCGGCTCTTATCAGCTCGAACGCGGCGGCACGTACTTGCGTGACGGAGCCGGGGGCGGAATCCACGCTATCGGTCCACATGGTCTGGATGGAATCGATCACCACCAGCTTCGCATTGGGAAATAGCGGCAGGGAGGCAAGAATATCGCCCAATTGCGTGGCGGCGGCCAAATGCAGCGGCGCGTTGGAAAGCCCCAGCCGCAAAGCACGCATCCGAATCTGGTCGATGGATTCTTCACCGGAGATATACAGCACTTCCTGCCCGGCAAGGCCCAATGCGGCACTGGCCTGTAGCAGCAGGGTGGATTTACCGATGCCGGGGTCGCCCCCCACCAGCACCACGGATGCCGGAACCAGCCCGCCGCCCAACACGCGGTCAAACTCCGCCAGGGTGGTGGGCACGCGCGGCGGCGGCGGTGTTATGCCTTCCAGCCCCACGAATTCTATTTTCCCGCCCGCGCGGCGGGCCGCGTCCTTTATGCCGCCGGGCAGGGTTTTGGGGACAATTTGCTCCTCCAGCGTGTTCCATTCGCCGCAGGTTTCGCAACGCCCGGCCCATTTGGGAAACACCGCCCCGCAGGCTGAGCAGCCATAGGTTTTAACCGGCTTGGCCAATATCAGCTTGGCTGCCAGCCGTAATTCTTCGCCAGAAACGCCAGCAATTGCGGCTGCTCCGCGGGCACAATGGCAAGGGCGGTGAGCGCGTTGGCCAGCACCGGTGCGGGTTGCAGAGAGATGGAGCTGGCGGCGGCGGCGGCACTCACCGCCTGGCTGGTGGCCGCCTGTTGTGCGGCGCTGCGCCATTGCGCCACAGCGGAAGGGTCGGTCAGGCGTGGCAGCACCAGCAAAAAATCCAGCCGGGCGGCGGCGGCGGCGGCCTCATAGGCGGTATCCAGCAGCGGGTTCACCGCCGGGCCAAACGCCGAGGCCAAAGACAGGCCGGGAAATAGCGGGTCTGGCTCCGCAATGCCGTCAGCCCCTGGCACGCCAAGGCAGAAAGCGGGCACGGCACCGGAGGCAATGAGAGGGGTAATGTCCTCCGGCACACCTTCCCCGCTGATAAACACCGCATCCACGGCCCCGCCGATGAACGCACGGGTTTTTTCGGCACTGCCATGCAGGCCGAACACCGGTGCTGTGGCAATGCCGAGCCGCGCCAGCGCCAGCAATGCGGCCAGATCACCGCTTTGCGTTTGCGCCACGCCGATGCGTAACGGGGCCATTTTTTGTAGCGTAGCCAGCGTGGGCGTGCTGCCGGCGGGCGCGCGCAACATCAGCACGCCGGAATTGAAACCGGCCAGAACCGGGGTCCAATGCGTGGGGTCATAATGAACCCGGGAATCGCCGGTAATAAACGCCAGCAGCGCTGCACCGGGTAGAATCGCGGCACTGCGCCCATCCGGCACCAGCAGCGCGTCCAGCCGGTTGGCGCCGGTCACGCCATCCAGCCCGCCAACGGGCTCGGCCACAATATTCGGCGTACCAGGATAGGCGTTGGCAACCGCCAGCGCGAACGCATTGCCCCAGCGGCTGGTTTGCCCGCCATCGGGGCCAGCCACCAGCAG
>JAGWIL010000369.1 GCA_028866335.1 Rhodospirillales bacterium | reverse complement strand
GCTGATTTTGCGGAATACTTCAATAAAGTTCTGAATCTTCTTGAATTTTTACTGCCGAGGTTCGTGCAGGAAGGAAAAAAATATGCAACAATATGTGTCGGATGTACCGGTGGGCAACATAGATCGGTTTATATGGTTGAGAAATTAAATACCCATCTTGCACAGCAAGGGTGGCGTGTCGGTGTAACGCATCGGGAAGCGGCGAAGTTCCTTGGCACTAATTCTGGCATCACCCGGGAAGGGATGAGTCACCTCCAATGATCGGTCTTGTTCTCGTCACCCATGGGACGCTGGCCTTGGCCATGCGCGACGCCATGGAACATGTGGTCGGCAAGCAGCAGCAGCTCGCCACGGTCTGCATCGAATCCGACGCCGCGTTTGAAGGCCAGAAGGCCGAAATCGCGCGTCGCATTTCGGAGGTGGATAACGGCGATGGCGTCGTCCTCCTTACCGATATGTTCGGCGGCACCCCTTCCAACCTCGCCATGTCGATGGCCTCGCAGCCAAACATCGAGGTTCTGGGTGGCGTAAACCTGCCCATGCTGGTGAAGCTGGCCAAAATTCGCGGCCAGATGACCCTGGCTGAAACCGTAAGAATCGCAGAGGCAGCCGGCAAAAAATACATTTGCAACGGGCACGAGCTTCAGCCCCTCGGCCAGGCCACCTGCAACGCGGCCGAATAGGATGGAGGGAACCGTCCTTTCTGCCGAAATCGGCATCGTCAACCGGCGCGGCCTTCATGCCCGCGCTGCCGCCAAGCTCGTCACGCTCGCCGAGCAATTCTCCGCCAATGTCGATGTCGCGAAAGATGGCCAATCCGTCTCCGCCCGCTCCATCATGGGGCTGATGATGCTGGGGGCGGGCGTTGGTAGCTCGGTCACACTCTCCGCTGAGGGATTCGACGCAAGGGAAGCTCTCGACGCCATCATGGTGCTCATCGAGGCAGGCTTCCATGAAACCGACTGACCCGCCGGAAAAGCGCCTCATCGGGCAACCGGCCGTGCCTGGTATCGCCTTTGGCCGGTTGCACGAGGCGGTGGAAACCAGCCTCGTCATCTCCCACCACAAACCGGCGGACATTCCCGAAGAGCTCACCCGGCTGGAAGATGCGGTTTTGCGTTCCCGCAAGCAGCTTCAAAAACTCAAACTCCGCCTCACCGCCTTGCCTCAGGACAGCCAGGCAGAAATCGCCCCGCTGCTGGATGTGTATTTGCACATGCTGGGCCCCACCCGGCTGTTGCGCGGCATCAAGGCGCGGATTCAGGAAGGTGAAAGCAGCGCCGAAGCCGCCACCCAGGCGGAAGCCGAAGCCCAGGCCGAGGCAATTTTAACCCAGCCGGGCGCAGATAGAGCCAGCCGCCAGCGCCGCGCCGATGAGGTGCGGGAGGTTGCGCGCCGCCTCATCCGCAACCTCACCCGCCAGCCTTTCCGCTCCTTCGAAAGCTTGCCCCAAGGCAGCATCCTGGCCGCGCGAGACCTGCGCCCCGCAGAAGCCGCCCTTATACAGCCCTCGCATTTCGCAGGCATTGTCACCGCCGAGGGCGGGCTGGATGGCCATACCGCCGTCATGCTGCGCGCCCTTGGCCTGCCCGCCGTGCTGGGCGTTACCGGCCTGCTGGAAAAAGCCGCGCCCGGCACTTTCACCATCATCGATGGTGAAACCGGCGAAATTCTTCTCAATCCATCACGCCCCAGCATCGAGGCCGCGCGCAAGAAACATCTGGCCCAGACCCGCGCCAAGCGCGCTTTATCCCGGCTGCAACACCTTCCGGCACAAACCCGCTGCGGTGCGCCGGTTGAATTGCAAGCCAATCTGGAACTGCCTTTCGAGTTGAAAATGATCGCCGAATCCGGCGCGCGTGGCATCGGCCTGTTGCGTACCGAATTCATGTTCATGAACCGCGACACGGCCCCGGACGAAGACACCCAGGCGCGCATCTACCAGCACATCGTCGAGGCCATGGATGGCGACCCCGTCACCATCCGGTTGCTGGATTGGGGGTCGGACAAGGAGGTGGAAGCCCTCTCCCGCTATTTGCCGGACAGCCCCGAGCCCAACCCGGCGCTCGGCCTGCGGGGCATCAGGCTGTTGCTCCGCAA
>JAGWIL010000368.1 GCA_028866335.1 Rhodospirillales bacterium | reverse complement strand
GCGTTTCCTCAAAGCCTC
The DNA here is from genome assembly GCA_028866335.1 of Rhodospirillales bacterium. The sequence continues at coordinate 2,084 of JAGWIL010000368.1, read as the reverse complement.
GGAGATGGCGCACAGGCGCTCCTCCGTCAATTGTCGTACTGAATCAGCGCCTCGAACGGCACGTCCAGCTTGTCCCGCCCGTGCAGGAATGTCAGCTCGATCATCGCGGCGGCGGCCACAACCTCCGCCCCCGTGCTCCGCAGCAGCTTAATGCCAGCCGCCATGGTGCCGCCTGTAGCCAGCAGGTCGTCCACCACCACCACGCGCGCCCCTGGCTCAACCGCATCGGCCTGAATTTCCACGCGGTCGGTGCCGTATTCCAGCGCATAATCCAGCCCCACAGTGGCACCGGGCAGCTTGCCGGGCTTGCGGATCATCACGAAGCCGCAGCCAAGTTTCAACGCCAGCGGTGCTGCCAGCAGAAATCCCCGGCTTTCAACGCCCGCCAGCACGGTGGGGTGATAGGCCCGCACCCGGTTGGCTAGGCGGCCCATCGCCACCTGCCAGGCATCGGCGTGCCGCAGCAGCGTTGAAATATCGTAGAAGAGGATTCCCGGCTTGGGGAAATCCGGGATGCCGCGGATATGATCTTTAAGGTCCATGATGGCGCTTCTATAAACGACCCTGGCCGTGGGGCAAATTACCTATCTTCAGGTGCCTGGCCCCAGGCGGCGGCGGTTGCGTCATCGGCCTCGCGGGCTTCCACCCAGCGCGTGGCACCATCCGCCATTTCCTCGGCTTTCCAGAATGGCGCGCGGGTTTTTAATTGGTCAATTAAATAAGCGGTGGCGGCCAGGGCATCGCACCGGTGCGCGCTGGCGGCGGCGGCGAACACGATGTTCTGCCCTGGCTCCAGCCGCCCGACGCGATGGATAACGATGCAGCCGGTCAGCTCCCAGCGGGCTTGCGCCTCATCGGCCAGCCGCTCCAGCGCCGTTTCCGTCATGCCGGGGTAGTGTTCCAGCCGCAATGCGCGCAGCCCCCCACCTGCCACCTGGCGCACAATGCCGGTGAAACTTGCCACACCGCCGGTGCCCTCGCCGTTCAAGCCCGCCAGCAGCGCGCCTGCGTCAAAATCCTGCTCCTGCACCGCCACCAGCCGCATCGCGTCAGCCTCCCGTCACCGGCGGGAAAAAGCCGATTTCCTTCGGGCGGCCCAAAGGCGCGTCCAGGGGCTGGAACTCCTGGTCAATCGCGCAGCGCACGGGTTTTTCATCCGCGAAGGCTGCCGCATAGCCGGGGCCAAGGCTGCGCAGCCAGTTAATGAGCGCGCGGGGTGTGTCCACCTCTTCCGGCGGCTCCAGCTCCTCGCTGCTTTTGCCGATCCGTTCGCGCAACCATGCAAAATAGAGAATACGCATTGCGGCGGCCTTTAAGGTGTATGGCCAGGCACGGGTGGCGGTGTCTGCGCCACGCCGTTCTGCATGTTGTAAAGATCCCCGCCGGCGGAAATACCCTCAGCGCCGTTAACCTGCCCGTTCTGGCCCGGCGGGTAGGGTGAGGGAAGCGAGGGCGTATAACCTTGCCCCAGCGGTAAATCGGCGTTTTTCGCCACCTGGCTCAGCGTTGGGAAAGGCTGCTCAGCCCCTGGCCACACATTGCCCGCCTGGGCTTGCAGCGGGCTTATGGGCGGGGTTTTGCCCAGCGCGCGCTGCGCGGTTTCGCTGCCCGCGGGCGGCGCGTTGGGGTCACCGAAAGGCCAGGAGGCTTGTTTCAGAAAATTGCCGCCGCCCGCGCAACCGGTAAGGCAGAGAGCGGCCAGCAGGGCGAGGGGGGTGCGCAAAAACTCTGCTCCTTCAGCGATTGCCACGCTTGTTTAACCCAAGTGCCCGGATCAGGAAATCCGCGACCTCTTGCGGCTTATCCAGCGGCAATACCGGCACCGGACAATCCGGCAGCGCCGCATCCGCCGCCACCGCCAGCAAATCGTCATCCGGCCAGGGGGCGGGCTTGCCCAGCGCCGGGCGATACACGCCCAGCCGGGGCAGGGGTTCAGCTTTGAAGCCTTCCACCAGCACGAGGTCCACCGGGTCCAGCCGTGGCAGCAATGCCGCAAGCGGGGTTTGGGTGCGGCTGAACAGCGCAAAACCCTCCTGGGTGGTGAGGATCACTTCCTGCGCCCCGGCCTCGGCATGAACAAAACT
>JAGWIL010000367.1 GCA_028866335.1 Rhodospirillales bacterium | reverse complement strand
TTAAGAATTTGTTTGAGAAAACGCTGGAGAATGGTCGGGTGAGACCATGGTAGCGGCGGAAGGATTTGAACCTCCGACCAAGGGATTATGATTCCCCTGCTCTACCACTGAGCTACGCCGCCATTGAGGTGAGGCAGCGGGTACTTCGCTCCGCCCCGGAAGTCAATGCCTGCGGAAAATCCCGTATCCGCCCGCATCTTTGCTCCATTTCCGGGCTTGCGGTAGAGCCGTCCATGCCCTCCCCGCGCCTCATTCTCGCCAGCATCTCCGCCAGCCGCAAAACCATGCTGCGCAATGCGGGCGTTGTGTTCGAGGCGCTACCCTCCGGCGTCGATGAGGCGGCGCTTAAATCCGGCTTCTCCGGCCCGCCAGCCTCTCTGGCCTCCGCCCTGGCCCTGGCGAAGGCAAACGCCGTCTCCGCCCGTCACCCCCAGGCGCTGGTCATCGGCGCGGACCAGCTTCTGGTCTGTGGCGATAAAATCTACGACAAACCCCGGAACCTCGCGCAAGCCGCAGAACATCTGCAAGCACTGTCCGGCCGCACGCATCACCTCGTCACTTCGGTCTGCCTGGTGCAAGGCAGGGCGCAGCAATGGCTTCACGCGGAACAGGCCACGCTCACCATGCGCGCTCTGAGCGATGAGTTCCTGGCCGCTTACCTTGCCGCCGAAGCAGCGGACATTCTGCACTGCGTCGGCGCGTACCGGCTGGAAGGACCTGGCGCGCAGCTTTTCACCCGCATCGAGGGCGATTATTTCACGGTTCTTGGTTTGCCGCTGCTGGCTTTGCTCGGCGCTTTGCGGGCGCGGGGCGCGCTGGCGGCATAGCAGGCTGGGCCGCGTCCAGCAGCGCCTGCATCGCCGCCACTGTCTCCGGGTCCAGGTTTCGCAAGCTCCTGGCCAGGCGGTTGGCCAGTGCGGTCTGCTCTGCGGTCAACCCGGCGCTGTTCAGTTTCAGCCGTGGGCGGGATTGTTTGGCAAGTGCCGCTAGCTCATCCGCGTCATCCCAGATCAACCCGAAAAACTGGCACACCTGGTGCACCAGCCCGGCTGAGGCAGCCCCCCGCCGCCCATGTTCCAGCGCCGAGAGATAAGCCGGGGAAACCTGCAATGCCGCCGCCATATCCTTCAGCAATATGCCCCGGGCCTGGCGCAAGGCGCGCAGCTTTTCGCCAAACGGAGTCATGTCGCCTCCCTGGCCCGCCTGCGCCGCAACAGCACCCTTATGGAACCGGCATTGCGCGCGTGCGGGTGCGCCAGCGCCAAAATCAGTGGCCGCAACGCGGGCGTGTTCAGCCAATGCGGCAGCTCCCGCGCCAAAATCTCGCCATTGCCGGTGATAATCTCCACGCAGCGCAAACCCGTCGCGTGCGACATTTGCAGAAACCGCGAAACCTCCTGGTGCGCCCGCGCGGCGGTATGCCCGTGCAGATCCAGCCTTGCCTCAGCGCGCATTTTCTGGGCGCTGAACCGGCTCCATGTGCCTTTATCAAGCCCTGAAGGCGTGGCGTTAACCGTCAGCCAGGTGGGCGGCTTGCCCGGTTTGGCGCGCGGCGGCGGGGCTTCGGGCTGTGGGTCTGGGGTTACAGCCAGTGGCGGCGGCGCGGCTTCGGGCGGTTTGGCCCGGCCTGGCATCAGGCTCGTCAATGTCCGGCCATAGGCCGCCCAAAGCTCGATATCCTCCGGCGAGAGCCCTTTTATTTTGCGTGGAGTTTTTCGCATGGCCGCGTTGCCCAAGGGCATGGTCCTGCCCGCTTTCACGCCCCTGCGGGCGGCTTGAAAAACAGCGCCGCCGCCGCCGCATGGGCCTTTTTGGCGCTGATTGCCTCGCGCACCCGGCCAATCTCGGCCTCCAGCTCGGCGATGTAGAGTGCCAGCTCTTCCACCCCCAACCTGTCCAGCACGGGCGGTTCCAGCAGCTTTTTGGGCTTTTGCGGTAAATCTTCTTCTGAAATTGTCATGGAATACTATTGACCTCGGGGTAGCGCGGGCTTGATAAGCCCCGCCAGTTGAACTTGCGAGGCCGAAGCGAGTAACTATGTCCGTTCCGGGCGCCTCGGCCCGAAACGTATGAAGGTATCCGATCCATGTCCCTGCCCCTTATGCCCAAAGCTACCGCAGTCTGGCT
>JAGWIL010000366.1 GCA_028866335.1 Rhodospirillales bacterium | reverse complement strand
CGTGCCGCGAATGGTCTCGTAAAGTTCGCGCTGGTCTGGCGCCAGAGTAATGCGCCGCAGAATGGTGTGCTTGGGCGGCAGCTCTGTCGCCACTTCAGACTTCGTGCGCCGCATAATGAAAGGCTGGATGCGGCTGATGAGCTGCCCGCGCACCACCGGGTCGGCGTTTTTCTCAATCGGCGTGCGGAAGCGCTTGGTAAAGCCGCGCCGGTCGCCCAAAAGCCCCGGCATCAGAAAGGCAAATTGCGACCACAGCTCATCCAGGTTATTTTCAATCGGCGTGCCGGAAAGGCAGATTTTATTGTCGGCCTTCAACTGGCACACTGCGCGCGTTGCCCGTGCCTCGGGAGATTTTATCGCCTGCGCCTCATCCAGCACCGCCAGATGCCAAGGCAGCACGCGCATAAACTCAATGTCGCGGGTGAGCACGGTATAGGTGGTCACCACCACATTGGTTTCTTCCAGATTATCCCGCTTCTCGTGCCGTTCCATGCCATGCAGCACCACCACGCTTAAATGCGGGGCGAATTTGCGCAATTCGGCGGTCCAGTTCGCGACCAGCGAGGTCGGCACCACAATCAGCGCCGGGGCGCTAAGGCGGCCTTCGGCGTGCTCCACACAAATATGCGCGATGGTCTGCGCGGTTTTGCCGAGGCCCATATCATCCGCCAGAAACGCGCCCAGCCCGTGGCTCGCCAGGTGTTGCAACCAGTCCACGCCTTCCTGTTGGTAAGGCCGCAGCGTGCCTTTAAACGCGTCCGGCACTTCCACCGGAATAATCTCCGGCTCGCCGCGGAACCGCTCAACATAGGCTTCGATATCCGCCGCATTCTGCCAGGATGTGGTGAGCACATCCTCCAAATCCAGCACCGTGGCGGCAGCCCCCACCGGCAGCACCAGGTTCTTCTCAGCCGAGCGTCCGGCGGCCTCGATCAAATCGCCCATCACCGCCAGCAGGCGTTTGATCCGCTCCGCGGGCAGTTTTATAACGCGGCCATCCTCCAGCGCGGTGATGATCTCACCATCCACAATCTGTGCCGCTTCAATGCCGCCGCGCGCCAGCAAATGCTCCAGAATCGGCAGCAGCGGGTGGCGCTCGCCATCAATCTCGATGCCGAATTCCAGGCTGAAACTGCCCTTCTCGCCATCCTGCACCACCATGTCGAGCTGGCCGACATTATCTGCAAGCTGCGGGCCGAAATTCGCGTCGATCTGCGCCTGCCAGCCTTGGGCGGTTAGCTCCGGCACCCGCACGGCCACAAAATGGTGCCATTTCGCCGCCGCTTCCTCGCCCCGGAACACCAGCACGCGCTGCCCGCGCGCGGCTTTGCCGTCCGCCACGCGCATCTGCACAAATCCATCCGGGCGCAGCGCGTCCAGCGCCTGCGCCTCGGCGGCGGGGTCGCGGCGGATAAAGGCAATCTGCCCGCCGGAGCGCACGCGCACAAAGGGGTTGTCCTCCGAGCCATCAACCCGCACCCCGCCATAATCGAAATCCAGCGTCAGCACGTCGATCATGCGCTGGCGGTTATGCTCATCCGGCCCGTGCACCCGGCGCAGGCGCAGCACCGGCGCCATCTGGCGCTCCAACACCGTCGCCCCCGGCTCCGGCGCTTCCTGCGCCATCGGCAGCAGCGTGGCGGCGGCACGGGCGCGCCGCCCGGTGGGGCGCGGGCGCGAGGGCTGCTGGGGATAAATACGCTCCGCCGCGGGCACAATCGTGTCGATCAGCCCCTTGGGTTCGGCTTTGCGCAGCGCCGGGAATTTCGCCAGTGCGGCCAGCGCCGTCGCGGCCAGATGGCGGCAACTGCGCTCGCCGCAGGTGCATTCGCGCTCAGCGAAGGAAATCCGGCTGCCCTTTTTTTCAGGTGTGATGGAGGTGATGCGCCTGGTGCCGTCCATATCCTCAACCGCACCTTCGATGGTGTCGCCCGAGAGCGACACATCCTTCACAAACCCCAGCGCGATGACGCTCTGGGCCCGGCGGATGATGGCGGAATCGAAAATGCGGTCAAAATCTTCGGCGGAAAACGGCACCGGCATTGTCTATCCCTTAACCCCTTGGCTTTCAGGCCCGGAATGCCCGGGCGAAAGAGTGTAATACCGGCTTCGCCGGAAAAGACCAGAGGAATTAGGGTT
>JAGWIL010000365.1 GCA_028866335.1 Rhodospirillales bacterium | reverse complement strand
GTGATTTACGGCTTGCCCGGCTCCAGAGAGAGCATGGCTTCCTTGCCGGGTTTGTCTTTCCACTCCTCGGCATCGGCCGGCGGGGTGCCTTTGCGGGTGATATTGGGCCAGGATTTGGAGAGGTCGCGGTTGCGCTCCAGCCAATGGGCGGCGCGGTCGTCGCTGTCCGGCACAATGGCCTCGGCTGGGCATTCCGGCTCGCACACGCCGCAATCGATGCACTCATCCGGGTTTATGACCAGGAAATTTTCACCAACATAGAAGCAATCGACCGGGCAGACTTCGATACAATCCATGAATTTGCACTTGATGCAGTTTTCGGTGACCACGTAGGTCATTCGGCACTCCTGATAAAACGCACGTAAATTTGCTCTCCCTATGCGCGCGGGAGAGGATTGAGGTCAAGTTGCGGGGGTGGGCAGGGTGGCGTTCCAGTCAGCTTTGGGGACGATGCCATGTGGGTTGAGGTAGGGACGGAGCTTGGACCAGGGGATGAGGGCGAAAGCACCTGAGCCGCCATCCTCGACGCCAAAGAAGTCTGCTGTTGAGTAAATGAACCCAAGCCCGTTGCTCGCAACAACCCAATTGCTGGTGTCTGAAAAATCTAGCTTTTCAAACGGAAAAGGCGGCGGCCCTTCAGCGTTGCGATCCGCATTCACAAGGGTGGTGAGCGTCTTCAACCACTGGGTATGAGGGGTGAATATGTCATCGGCTTTCACGCCTCGCCGCTGGTGGACCAGCCAGTCGAAACCCCAATAGACGCCGCCGCCATGAGCAGCACCATGTTCATAACCGTAATTCATGCAAGCAATTGAAATAACGCCGGGTAGCATCCCACCCGCATCTGGAAATTGGCCGTCGACGGGCGGGTCTTCTCCCGCAGGTTCACAGTCAAGTGTAAGGTCCGTGTCCGGGTCCGATTGGACTTTGTTATCCGCCGGGCCGTTCCACCATTGCGGCAACATTTTATCGATTTCGGCGTTGTACGCCTTGGCGTCTGGCGTGAGTGGCGAGGAAATGAGCGGGTAGGTTCTGTCCAGTTTGATGACATCACCCCATTCGGGATCGACACCCGGACCAAGCGGATGTTCCTGATGCTGGGTGACGATGGCCATTTCATATCCTGCGCCGTAATCGGCCGAGCTTAAATCCGTTTGTGCCTGGGTGATGTGGGCGGTCAGGAAAAAGGGAAAAGAAATACCGAAACGCCTCAAGCGAACCATAATGCACCTTTGGGGATTATGCGCAGATTGTTGCATGACCGCGATGATTCGGTAAGGTGCTGAGCAGCGAAGTTTATTGAATTTCCCGATACAGTTCCTGCGCCACAGTGGCGGGGCCACGCCTTTCTGGCAGCAGCAGAATTTCCACCACTTTTACCCCCTGCGGCAGCGCCAGGGTTAGCACATCGCCGGGGCGGAGTTTGGCGTGGGGTTTGTCGGTGGGCTGGCGGTTGATGCGGACGGCGCCGTTTTCCACCAGCGCCTCCGCCACCGAGCGGGTTTTGCAGAAGCGCGCGAAGACCAGGAACTTGTCCAGCCGCAGCCAGCCTGATTCCGGCTCCGCCAATTAGCGCCGCGCGACTTTCAGAGCCGCCAGGGCTGCAAAGGGATTGTCTGCGTCCACCGTTACCGGCTCTGGTTCTTTCGCGCGTTCCTGTTTGCGGGCCGGGGCGGCGGGTTGGCGCTGTTGCTGGTGGTGTTGCTGATGGTGTTCCTGCTTGCGGCGGCCCAGCATGGCAGGCGCTGGCGGGCCGAAATATTTATCCCCCTGTTCCTGCGCGGGGAACAGGCGGAAGCCCAGCACGTTTAGCGTGGGGGCCAGTTGCTCAGGCTTCAGCCCCATGCGGCTGCCGAGATTGGCGGGCAGCATGATCTGATGCTTGCGCATAAGGTAATGCAGCTCGCGGGTGATACGCTCCACCACGTCGAGGCGGATCATGATGTCGTTCACCTGCACCCATCCCATGGCCAGGGCGAAGTCATGCCCCCAATTGGCCGGCATGGGCGCGCAGACCAGGCCGGGGGTGGGTAGTTCCGGCGGAATACGGTCGTACCACACGCCCCAGAATAAAGCGCGCAGCCGGGCGGCGCCGGGTTTCAGCGCGGCGGGCAGATACATGGCAAAGCGCCCCATATCG
>JAGWIL010000364.1 GCA_028866335.1 Rhodospirillales bacterium | reverse complement strand
GGATATGGCTTAGCAGGAAACTATACGCCTACTAAAACAGGAATTTTGCCTCAAGATTTACAAGATTTTGTTGGCGTCCCCCTTCAATATTATCAACCAGTGCCGACACCAGTTCCAGTTCAGACACTATTGAATTGGATTCGATTTGCAGAGGATTATGTTGAGCAAGAAACAGGACTTTTGTTATGTCCTACATGGGTTGCCAGCCCTCCTCTACTATCTCCTGTAGCGGCTGCAAACTCTGGCGTAGTCCCTGCAAGTTCTGAAACAGGAGGACAAGTTATAGGTAAAGATTACGATTTGGAGGACGCAGCAGTTGACTTTTTTTTGGACAGAAGCCAAGATAGTGGGTGGACTTGCCAGCCATTGCGCTATCGGCCTGTTAGAAATGCAGTGCAACCAAGCCGTATTGTAACTGAGCAGGATTTCAATGGTGTAAAAAATGTCAGTTTTATTTACCCATTACTGGAGCAGTTTTTCAGGGTTCCTCCATCTTGGGTTGTAACTGATCCTGATTTTGGCTTGATTCGCCTCGTACCTAGTTCCAATGTCGCTGTACTTCCGTTGTTTGCATTGCAACTTGCGGTTTTAGGCTTTTCTGACACGCTGCCTGGAGGTATAAACCTCCAATATACGGCAGGGCTTGTGCCTAATGACTATAATACGCGGTGGCGGTTTGTGCAAGAGCTTGTGCTGTCAATCGCCGCTATTCGGGCACTTTCCGCGATTCAGGGAACGCTTAATATGGGTTTGACCGAGCATAGCACGCAGCAGGACGGCGTTATGTTTACCGCTAAATATTCAGAAAAAGGGCCGTATTGGGGGCTGATTCAGCAATTTACGCAGCAACGAGATGAATTGATGCGGTCTGCACAGTCTAAGCTTGGCGGCCCAGTGATGCTTACACTTTAAGATTATTACATTATAGAAAAAATTATGAGCGCAAAAATAGTAGCTATTTATAAAATATTCAATAAGATCAGTCAGAAATGCTATGTGGGCAGCACTAGAAATTTGATGCGCCGAATTACTAAGCATAAAAATGAATTGAAATATGGACGCCACCACGCTTATAAATTGCAGCAATCTTGGGATAAACATGGAGAATCCGCTTTTGAATTTATTGTTCTAGAATACATTAAGGATGCCCAAATATCTCAAGAAGATTTATTTGTGCGAGAGCAATTTTGGATTGATTTCTTAGATAGCTATAATAAAGGATATAATGTTTCTCCATTAGCAGATAGTCTATATGCAAGCAAAGCATGTGAAGAAATTAAAGAAAAGCACAAAAAAGGAAGAGAAGGCTATAAGCATTCAGAAGAAACAAAACAAAAAATAGGTGCGGCGCATAAAGGAAGGAAAAAAAGTTCTGAGCAAATTGAAAAAATGCGAGAAGCCAATTTAGGAAAAAAACATTCAGAGGAAACAAAACAAAAAATAAGTGCGGCGCATAAAGGAAAATCTTTAGGCCCAAAATCAGAAGAGCATAAGAAAGCTCTTAGTGAGGCAGGGTTTAAGTTTAATGAAAATTTAGCCAAAGAAGGTAAGGAGCATTATTTAAAGGGCGTTCCAAAATCAGAAGAAGCAAAAGCAAACATGCGCGGCCCAAGACCGCACACCTCCGCAATAAATTCAGAAGCGCAGGCGAGAATTAACAAGAAGCGCGCAGAAAAAGGTATCCCGCATCCTCTTCTTGGGCGCGTTAAAGGTCCAGAAGATGCAAAAAAGGGATGGGAAACTCGTAGAAATAACATTTTAGCCAAAAGATTAACGGCGCATGCAGTTAAAGTCGCTAAGTCAATTTCTCATATGCCAGAGTCGTATACGGATGCGAACATGTATCAAGAAATTGTTGATTATGTTTCTAATGGCGCAACTCTCGTTGCGCAGAAAAAGTACGAACAAATTCCAGTTGAGATAAATTTTGGAAACCTCTAAATGGCAGAAACACCTCTAGTACCTCAACCTTATACGCAGCCGATTTATACGCCTGCGCCGTATTATCCGCCAGTTGCAACGCAACTGCTGCCGAGAGCCTATCTGGACGGCCAGATACAAGCCCTCGGCGTGCGCTTGGGATGGATGAAAGGGCATAACTGCCCATGCTCCTACGGCTACGATATGACTGGTACGCCAGA
>JAGWIL010000363.1 GCA_028866335.1 Rhodospirillales bacterium | reverse complement strand
AGCAACCAGGGGTAAGACTTATCGTCCCGCAGCAGAATATTGTAACGCGGCTTCAGGCGCTTGATGAGGTTCGCCTCAAGCAGGAGCGCCTCGGCCTCCGTGTGCGTGGTGACGATCTCCATGGAGGCTGTATCCGCCACCATGCGCCGCAACCGCTCCGGCAGACGATTGATTTGTGTGTAGGATGTAACACGCTTCTTCAGGTTCCGCGCTTTGCCCACGTAAAGCGCCTCGCCTTTTTCATCCAGCATCCGGTACACGCCGGGGTTGCCGGGCATGGTCTCCAAAGCGGTCTCGATAATGCTAACCCCGGTTCCTGGCACCTCCAACTTATCCCCTCCTGGCTGTGGATAAGTTTGTGGATTCTCTGTCCTCAGCCTTTGGACAACTTATTGTGGAATTTATTAACTTCCGCAGGCGCAAAAATCGATTATCTGCAATTAACATATTGAATTTCAAAATAAATTTTATTACCGCCTAGTAATTTGATTTCTATAAAGCCGTACTGAAACCCTTTGATCCAGAACGGTTCCAGCCCGTGGAAAACTAGGTATTGCGGCGTTCTATTTCCACACCCACGCTGGCGGCATCCGCAAACACATCCAATTTCTCCACCATCACCCGCGCAACCCGCACGCGTGCATCCTTCAGGCACGCCTCGGCCACGCGCTCGGCCAGCGTTTCCACAAGCTGCACATGCCCGGTGGCTACAACATCGCGCACAGCGCTAATCATCGTATCGTAATCCACCACACGGCCAAGCTCGTCTGCCCCCACGGCAGAGCGGGAGATATTGGCCGCTCCGCCATCCTCCACAGCCATATCCAAATTCACGCGGATGCGCTGTGTACGGCCCTGCTCATGCGCGTAAACACCTATCCGCGCCTCCAAAACCAGGTCGCGAACAAACATGCGCCTGGTGGCGCGGGTGGCATCGGCAAGGCGGGGGTGGTCCATGAGGTTAGGTTGTGCGCCGCGCGCGGCGGATTGGCAATAAACCGGGGTTCCTGGCTGGGTTGTGTTGGGTTAGCCTCAGGGGATGAAACGCTTCTTATGCCTTCTCGCCCTGCCCGTGCTGCTGGGCGCTGCTTCTCCCGCGCCTGCTCCCAGCCCCGCCAATGTGCACGCTGGCCATGCCTGGATGCGTTATCTGCTGCCCAATTTGCCTGCTTCAGGCTACATGGTGCTAACCAATACCGGGGACATCACCACAAAGCTGGTGAGCGCCAGTTCTTCCGCCTGCGGCGCGCTGATGCTGCATGAAAGTATAAACGACAGCGGCACCGCCACGATGGCAATGGTGAACAGCCTCATCATCCCCGCCCATGGGCAGGTGAGCCTTGCGGAAGGCGGCTACCATTTGATGTGCATGAACCCGAAAATGGCGTTGGGCAGCAAAATAAGCATGGTTCTCAACTTTGCTGATGGCGATAATCTGCTGCTTCTGGTGCCGGTTTATGGCCCCGGCGGCCCGCCGAACCAGTGAAAATTTGGCGAATTGCCCTGTTGCTGCTGGCTGCCGCCGCACCTGAAGGCAAGCAGATTGTACTGCACGGCAACAGCAATGGTGCCATGCCTTGCGCTGCCTGCCACGGCGTAAATGGCCAGGGCAATGCCAGCATTGGCGCGCCGGCGCTGGCGGGCAGGCCCGCGGCGGCCATCGTCTCGGCCCTCAACAATTTGGCCAGCAGCCAGGGCAGCGGGCCAATGCCTGCCATCGCTAAGGCGCTGACACCACAGGAGCAGCAGGACGTTGCGGCCTATTTCGCGGGGCTGCCGGTTGGCATCCCGCCCCCAAACGAATAAGGATTGCCCAAATTTTGTTGATTTAAGGACCACTCCCATGCCCGACGCCACCCTGCCCAGCGATTACAAGGTCAAGGATTTCTCCCTCGCCGCCTGGGGCCGCAAGGAAATTGCCATGGCCGAGGACGAAATGCCCGGCCTGATGGCGCTACGCGAAGAGTTCGGCAAATCCAAGCCATTGGCCGGGGCGCGCATCGTCGGCAGCCTGCACATGACCATCCAGACCGCCGTGTTGATCGAAACCCTTACCGCCCTTGGCGCCTCGGTCCGCTGGTCCTCCTTCAACATCTTCTCCACGCAAGACCAGGCCGCCGCCGCCGTTGCCGCGGCAGGTGTTCCGGTGTTT
>JAGWIL010000362.1 GCA_028866335.1 Rhodospirillales bacterium | reverse complement strand
AACAATCCTTTGCCAGCGCGCCGGTAAATTCAACCTGGCGGCAACTGGACCAGCAAAGATTAATGCAGGTGCAGGGGCAATAATGATCCGCCCTTCCCTTACCGCTGCATCGGCTTAGAGTGCCCAGCCATGGACGACAAAACACCCCCTGCCAAGGCAGAGCCCCACGCCACAAAAAAGCCGGAGGCACAGAAACCGCCCAAGGAGATTGGCGGTCCCAGCGGGCCTGAGCCGACACGTTACGGCGATTGGGAAAAAAACGGCCGTTGTTCTGACTTCTGATGGCTTACTTACTCCTCGCCATCGCCATTATCAGTGAGGTGACAGCCACCTCGGCACTGAAATCCTGCCAGGGGTTTACACGCCTGCTGCCTTCTATTGTCGTGCTGACAGGGTATTGCGTGAGCTTCTATTCACTCTCTCAGGTGGTGAAGGTTATACCGCTTGGCTATGCCTATGCGCTTTGGTGCGGGTTCGGCATCGTGCTGATTGTAGGCGTAGGGTATTTTTATTACCGCCAGGCGGTGGATCTGCCGGGGCTGCTGGGCATTGGCCTGATTATGGCGGGCATTCTGGTAATTAACCTCTTCTCCCAGATGGCGGTGCGCTAAACAGGTAACGGCGTATTTAGACCGTTTTCATTTGTGAAACGGATCATGCTTCCAAAATCTTCCACGATGCCAATTGGTTACGGTGGTATCTTCACAATTTTGGGATAAGATCATGAAATCAGGGATTACCATCGTCGGGGTTATCATCATCGCCATCGCGGTGTTCTTTATCGTGCCGATGGCAGCAGGCGGCAGCGCCAATGTTTGCCAGGCGCTGGAGAAGCATAATGTGAGCAACGCCGCTGCCAACATTACCGGCACCACCAATGGGCCAGTGCATAACATCATCAATTCTGTCGGTCAGTCCATGGCGACTGGCAATGTAGCCGCGCAATCCGAAGCCGCGGCGCATCCAAATACGCCGACGGCTGTGAGCTGCGCAGCGTCTTACTGGAAAACGCTGTAAGAAACCGGATTGCTCATGGCGCGGGAGCTTTGGCGATTTTAACGAGATTGGCCAGAAGGTCCCGCGCGAAGGCCATGCGGGCTGCCACGTCCATGTCCCGCACCAGGGAAAGCTTCTGGTCCGGGCGGAGTTTCACCAGCCCGCCTTTGGTGCCGATCCATTGGATCAACCCGGCGGGGTTGGAAAAGTCGTTTTTGCGGAAGCTCACCACCATGCCTTTCGGCCCGGCATCCAGCTTCTCGACATTTGCCTCCCGGCAGGCGCGCTTTAGCGCCACCACGGAGAGCAGGTTTTCCACCTCTTGCGGGATGGCGCCAAAACGGTCCACCAGCTCGGCGGCCAGGGCTTCGCTCTCGGCATCTGTCATCAGGCCGCTTATCCGCCGGTAGAGCCCGAGCCGCACCGGCAAATCCGTCACATAAGTTTCAGGGATAAGCACCGGCAGACCAAGATTGATGTTCGGCGTCCAGTCCCGCTCGATTTTCTGCGCCTGCTGGTTCTGGGTGCGTAAATCGTTCACCGCGTCTTCCAACATCTGCTGATAAAGCTCGATGCCGACTTCGCGGATATGGCCGGATTGCTCGTTGCCGAGCAGATTACCCGCCCCGCGCAAATCGAGGTCATGAGACGCCAGGGTGAAGCCCGCCCCCAGCGTATCCAGCGTGTTCATCACTTCCAGCCGTTTTTCTGACGCGGCGGAGAGCCGGTGATGCGGCGGCCAGGTGAGATAGGCATAGCCGCGCTGCTTGCCGCGCCCCACGCGGCCGCGCAGCTGGTAGAGGCCAGCCAGGCCGAACATATCCGCCCGGTAGATGATGAGCGTGTTCACGGCCGGCATGTCCAGCCCGCTTTCCACGATGTTGGTGGCCAGCAGAACGTCGTATTTACCCTCGCCGAATTCGGTCATCACCCGCTCAAGCTCGGTGGGGGCCAGGCGACCATGGGCCATCACGGTGCGGATATCCGGCACGATCTCGCGCAGGCGCGCGGCCATAGGGTCGAGGTCTTCAATGCGCGGCACCACACAGAAAATCTGCCCGCCACGGAATTTTTCGCGGGCGATGGCTTCCTTAATCACCAGGCTGTCGAACGGCATGATGAAGGTGCGCACCGCGAGGCGGTCAACCGGCGGGGTGGTGATGAG
>JAGWIL010000361.1 GCA_028866335.1 Rhodospirillales bacterium | reverse complement strand
GTTACCATCAAATCGCACCATAATGTCGGTGGCTTGCCGGACTATATGACGCTCAAGCTGGTTGAGCCATTGCGGGAATTGTTCAAGGACGAAGTCCGCGCGTTGGGGCGGGAGTTGGGGCTGCCGGAGACCATCGTCGGCCGCCACCCTTTCCCTGGCCCTGGCCTTGCCATCCGCGTGCTGGGTGAAGTGACCCGCGAAGCGGTTGCGGTGCTGCAAAAAGCGGATGCGATTTATCTCGAAGAAATTCGTAATGCCGGGCTTTACGACGCCATATGGCAGGCTTTCGCCGTATTGTTGCCCGTGAAGTCAGTCGGCGTGATGGGCGATGGCCGGACCTACGACAAAGTTTGCGCCCTGCGTGCCGTAACCAGCACCGATGGGATGACCGCTGATGTGTACCCGTATGATATCGGCTTTCTTACGCGTGTCGCTGGCCGAATTGTGAACGAAGTACGCGGCATCAACCGTGTTACTTACGACATCACCAGCAAGCCGCCTGGGACGATTGAGTGGGAATAAGCCCTCACGGCGCGAAGGGCAGCGCGCTCTGAATCAGCCCGGCACTCGGCAAATCGCTTTCCTTGAAACCGCCGCCGAGGTCTTGATACAATCCGATGCTGGCCAGCAGCCGGTTCTGCTGGATAGATAAAGCGGTTTGTTGGTCTGCAAGCAGCGTCACCTGCGCCGTTACCACGGTGGTATAATCCACCGTGCCAGCGCGGTACTCGTTCAACGCAATTTGCGCAGCGCGCTGGGCATCCGCCACCGCACGGGATTCCACCTGTGCCTGCGCTGCATAAATCTGCAGGTTTGAAAGATCATCCTCCACATTCTGGAAAGCTGTCAGCACCGTTTGGCGGTAAGTCTCCACGCTTTCCAGATAGCTTGCCTTCGCCGCCGCCACCGCCTGGCTCCGGGTGCCGCCTGCAAAAATATCCTCTGTGCCGGTAGCGCCCAGAGACCATAGCGCGTTGGACGCGTTAAACAGCCCGGTGATGGGGTTGGCCGAAAACCCGCCTAATGCTGATAGAGAAAGATCTGGGTAATAACCCGCCACCGCCACGCCGATTTGCGCGTTCTGCGCTGCCATCTGGCGCTCCGCAGCGGCGATGTCTGGCCGGCGTTGCAGCAGCGTGCTGGGCACTTGCAGGGGTGCCACCGGCACGCTGGCGATTTGCGGACCTTGCGGAATGGAAAGTGAAGCAGGCGCTTGCCCGGCCAGAACTGCGATGGCGTGCTCAAACTTCGCTCGCGTTGCGAATTCAGAGATCAGGCTGGATTGCGCGCCATCCAGTTGCGTCTGCGCGGTAATCACGTCCGACTGCGCGACGACGCCAGCCGCGTATTGGTTCTGGGCAATTCTCAGGCTTTGCTGATAGGCTAAAACGGTTTGTTGAAACAGCGTTATGTTTGCATCCGCCGTGCGCAGATCGACATAATCTGTTGCCAGTGCCGCCTGCGCGCTTAACTTGGCATTGGCAAGATTAGCTGCACTTACCTGGGCATTTGCCACGTCGGTTTGAACCTGGCGGCGGATTTTGCCCCAGATGTCGAGGCTCCAACTTGCCTGCCCTTCGAATGAACCGGCGGTAGCAGGGCTACCGGAACCCCCACCTTGGCCCTGGCGCGTGGCGCTGCCGGTTAAGGCCAGGGTGGGGAACAAGCCGCCGCGTGCTTCCTGCGCCACGGCCACCGCTTGCTCATAGGCGTAGTAATCCGCTGCCAGCGTGGCGTTGTTCACCACCACCTGCGCTTCAAGCTCGTTCAGAAGCGGGTCTTGAAAATTCTGCCACCATTTGGCTTTTGGCGCGGCGTCGGCGGGTTGCGCCATTACCCAGCCGGGGGCGGCTTTATAGGCGGCAGGCAAGGCCAGTTTCGGCTGGTGATAGCCCGGCCCCACCATGCAACCCGAGAGACCCAACAGGGCGGTGAATGCGATGCGCCTCATGGTACCTCCACAATACTGCCTGAGCGCGGGGCCGCTCTGTCCTCACCACCGCGCAGTTTAGTGCCCAGCCGTTCCAGCCAGAGATACAGAACCGGCGTTGTGTACAAGGTAAGCGCCTGGCTCACCAGCAAACCGCCGATGATCGTAAGCCCCAAAGGTTGGCGCAGGCTGGCACCCTGGCCGATGCCGATGGCCAGCGGCAAAGCCCCAAGAAT
>JAGWIL010000360.1 GCA_028866335.1 Rhodospirillales bacterium | reverse complement strand
GGCGTCGGCCAACCCGCCAATTGGGCCGAGTCGTTCAGATTCGCCATGCCGTGGCCCTGCGCTTTCTTCTCCGCGATGTACTCCGGAGAGTGCGCTGGGAAGTGATCCCGCGCCGTCGCCGTCGCCCACCCCGCCAGCACCGCCACTTCGTTCAGCGGCCTCGCGTTGTCGCCCCACTTCTCCTTTGTCGCGCCCTTCCAGTCCCGTGCCGAGGCGGTCGGCCACGAACCACAGGCGCTGCCGGATGTGCGGTGCGCCGACGCTCGCAGCAGGGATACCGGCAGCTGCGACGGCGTAGCCGATTCCTTCCAGGTCTCCGTAAACAAGATCAAGCCACCCGTGCCGAATCGCTGCCTCAACCTGCTCACCAAAGACGACTTCAGGGCGGCACTGGCTGATGAGCCAGAACCAGTGGGGCCAAAGGTGCCGCTGGTCAGCAGTCCCCGCTCCAGAGCCTGCGACGCTGAAAGGTTGGCATGGGCAGGATCCGGTCCAGACGGGCCGGTCGTCGCCCCAGCCGGCAAGCCGCAAGGCGTAAGACCAGCCGCCAATGCCGGCAAAGAAATGACACTGTCGGTATTCCACAAGGTCATCTGCTCTAACATCTGCAATGCTCCGCTCATCAACATCACCCGGCGCGATATGGCCCGCGGCAATCAGGTTCCGCAGCCACTGCGCGGCATACGGGTCGATTTCGTTGTAATAGGCAGCCATCACGATTTCTCCGCCATCCGCGCGCCAGTCGAAAAGCCTCCGGCTCCGGCGAAAAGGTCGATGGCGATCATGCGAACAACCCCTGTTGAATCGGTGTCACTTCCCACCACGCGGCGCTGTTGTGCGATTCGATGCGCTCGCGCATGACCTGGGCGCGGCACTCTTTCGTCGGCGGCGTGTAGGTGCCGCGCCACGCGCTGTCGATGCCGACATTGCGGCCAATGTTCGTGCTGTCTGCCGAGTGAAACGGGAATCGCCCGAATATCTCCGGGTCCAGCATCCGCAGGCCGTGCAGTTTGGTGACGGGCCGGCCATCCCTGTCGCACACGACGGCCATCGCCTCAGCCATGCGCGACCACCAGGCCAGCGTGCCGATGCTGGAGAACTCTCCCGATGATCCAAGGCAGACGCGCGGCCACTCGTGGACAAGTCGCTCCAGCCGGTCAAGGGATTCGTGCAGATGCCAGACTGGCGCACCGTGGCCAATGTCGCGCCCACGGAACGGCCATTCTGCGACCAGGGCATCATTCGCGACCTCGTCGCCGTCGATTACGTCAGGGATCACGGCAAAGTCGAATCCAGGGATACGCGCCACGTCGCCCACGAACAGGTAATAGGGCCGCCAGTCGAGCACGGCGCGGCCAGACTTCCAGGCTGAAAATGCCCCATTGTCGATGGCGAAGGACTGCGCGACCTCAAGCGCAATGGTCAACTGATCCGGGTGCGCGAAGGACACGAATGCGTGACCAGCTGCAACGGCGCGCGCGGCGACGGTGGCCGGGGTGATGGGGAGGCCGTGGTAATGAATCATGCGACACCCACCAGTCGGGCGTTTTCCCGCTTGCCGGCGAACACGACCGCGCCATCCTTGATCATCCGACCGACCAGGATGCGCACGGACTTGTCGCTGAGTCGGATGCCGATCGAGATTTCCGCCAGCGTGGATGCCCCGTGTTCCGTGATGTAGGCCAGCAGGGCTGCGGAGCGCGCGGCGTAGCGTTCGGCGCGCTCTTTGTTGCAAATGCTCTGCGCGGAGACTCCAACGGGCGGCGCGGGCTTGATCGGCTCTCCGGTCGGAACGACAAGGCGAGGCACGCCGGGCGGCAGCGGGAATGTGGTGGCGAGAAGCATCATGCCGCCCTCCCGATCTCGCCAGTGTCGTGATCGGCCTCCGACCAGACCACGCCGCGCTCGGCACCGAAGGCATACGCAAGCTCGATCAATTCCGACATCTCGGCCTTGGTCATCTCGCTCGTGCGGTCGCCAAGGATGACGAACGTGCCGATGTCGATGCCGGGAACCGCGCGCTGCTTGCGCAGGCTGGCCGTCAGGATCGTCTTGAAATCCTCCTTGCAGAGCCGCTGGCCGTACCATTCGACCTGGCTGGAAATGTCGGTCAGCATCGCCCACATTTTGGCGTTGGCTTCGAGGCTGCGAGTCGCACCCTTGATCTCAATGTGGACCGGCTCCAG
>JAGWIL010000037.1 GCA_028866335.1 Rhodospirillales bacterium | reverse complement strand
ATTCTGGATGCCTGGTCCACCGCCACGCCGTTTGTCGCCTGCGCATCAGAAGGCCCACGCGCCACCATCCGCCATGGTGAGAACGGAATGCTGGTGGCCGCTGAAAACCCGCCGGTTCTGGCCGGGGCCGTGCGTGCGGTGCTGGACAATCCAGGCTTACGCAACCGCATCGCCGAAACCGGCCACGCGGAATATCTTGCACATTTCACCCGTGAGGCGGTTACACGCAAAATGCTGGAAACCTACGAGACCATTCTGAACCAGACGAAAGCCGGTTAAAGCGCCTCGTTTTTCGGAAGCGTCACGACAAACAACATTGGCACCCAAAAAATATACCACATCACAGACGGGCCCTTGATAATCTGAACCAAATCCGTGAGTCCGACAATCAGCGGCACCAACCCCACGCAAAGCCATAGCCGCCGCGAGAAGCCATGCGTCGCCGCCAGCAAATGCCGGCCCAGCAGCAGCACAGTGGCCACAAACAAACCAAGCCCAATCGCACCGCTGAAGTACAAAATTGAAAGATACAAGCTGTGTGGCACGGGATAAGGCGTACAAAACACGTTGTCCATATGCGGCAGCGTCGCGGAGGGGCCATAGCCTAGAATGGGGTGAACATGGATCGCCCTCCACGCCGCCTGCCACAATTGCACATGGCAATCATCGCCACGCGAAGCCAAATTATCCCATAGCGTCGGCGCGAATGTCTGCCCGAAATTCCAAAATACCCATCCCCCGGCTATAACACATGCAAACACCAGCGCAGCGGCAAGCGGGCGTTTACCGAATGCCAGCACCACCACCACCACACAGGCGGCCAACAGCGCGCTGCGGCTATAGCACAAAACCAGAAACGCCAGGATTGGCAGGCAAGCGATCATCACCGGCAAACGTTGGCGCAAATCGGAACGGATCCGGTTCAATGCCAGCAATAGGCAGATATCCATGATCGCTGCTCCCATGACAGGATTGCCGGTCAACCCCCAGCCCCAGAGCCGAACATTGTAATCGCCCTTGATGAGAAACAATCCCACGCTAATGAGTGCGTTAATAGCGCCACCATAAATCAGCGCCAGCATCACCCTGTCCCTGGCGCGGGGCTCCGCCTCAGCGGCGCAAACAAAATTCAACACCAGGATCAGTGTCCATAGCGCATTTACAACCCAATAGAGCGAACTTTTGCCATGCACGTCGAATTCGTGGTTCCAGGCGATGGTCAGTGCCGTCCAGCCCCATAAGCAAAGCATCGCCACCAGGGCAGGGTTTTTCCAATCCGGCCGCCACCCCCGCCACAGCGATAAAAAGATCGACGGGATAGCGGTGAGATAAAAAATCAACGCCCAGGGCGGCGTGCTCGGCGTCACGAATCCCGCAAATAACGGAATCAAAACGGCCCACTGACTCAAGGGAATCTGCTTGAGCCGCGAAACCTTCGAAACAATAGGCATTGGGATCGACATGGACATAGTTTCAGCAATACCCTCTGAAACCTTCCCGAGACAACTCAGGCGCAAATCTTCAGGCGCAAAAGATTACCAACAGGCCACAAAATCCGCCTACCTCAATATTTCCGGCCATAGCGTGGAATCGGCCATGTTTTCAGTGGCACCAAACCAGATGGCATGCTGTGGAACAAATAGGCATGCCAGGGCCGCATGCCATAACCCACGATATAAGGAGGGCGCCACTGGCTTTGTGTCACTAAAACATAAACGCCAGGCGGAAAGGAGCCCGCCACAGCTTGGGTGCCGCGCGAAAGCTGCGGGGCAAGCGAAAGCGTAACCAGCGTTTTCGCGCCGCCCAACTCCAGCAGCCCGAATTTGATCATCCAGGCCGTATAGCCGCTGCCGTCGCTGTTATCGATCAGCAGCAGCTTTGCCCCGGCGGGCAGCATACCCGCTAAATCCTCCCCAATCCGCAAGAAGGGCGGCACCTGAAACCGCAGATCGGTTCGGAACGTAAAGGGCGTGGGCAACAATACAACCGGCAGCAATGCGGCGGGCAAGCACAACGCCGCAACCACGGCGCGGCGCTTCAACCATCCCAGGAAAGTAAGCGGCAGCAAGCAGGCCAACGCCACCATCTCAGCCGGTGCCGTCTGCGCCAGGAAGCGCCAAAAGGTCACAGCAGTGCGTACTTCCACCTCCGTGAAGCTGGTGGCCAGATAGGTGAACATAATGAAGGCGGCATTTCCGAAGACCAGCGTCGTGGTTGCGGTCAACAACAGGCGGCTGGCTGTCTCCTTGGGCCTCCGGAGAACCAGAAGCACCAAAAACGCCACGCCAAACCCAATGGCCAGCAGTGTATAAACACTCTTGGAAACCAAAACCCGCGCCGCGCTGCGTAGGGTGGCGGGGTAATCCGCCCAATGCCAGCTTTTCAGCGGCAGCAGGCTATGTGCGCCGCCGGGTATCTGCACGGCTGTATAATGCGTCCAGATTAGCCAAATCAGAAATGCCGGAAGCGCGGCCATCACCAGCCAGCCGAGCCTTTGCCAGCGCCCCGTCCCGCCCCATAGCAACAGCCCCAACGCGGCGCCAAACGCCCAGATAAACAGCAGGGCCAGATTATCTTGCCGGACAAACACCACCGCGGCGGCGGTGCAAGCCATTTCAATAACAATGCGCGGCCCGCGGCGGGAGCCAGGCAGTTCGAACAGCAGCGCCGTAAGCATCGCCAAGCCCGAACCGGAAGCACTATCCCCCATATTCGTAAGGGTCATCT
Source organism: Rhodospirillales bacterium (assembly GCA_028866335.1). The sequence continues at coordinate 8,560 of JAGWIL010000037.1, read as the reverse complement.
TCGAGATGAAACCAGGATTGAGGAAGCTTTCCAGCAAAATCCCAAAAGCCGCCAGCGCCCAGGTGCCGCGCGGGCCAACCGCTTCACCAAAACGGCGCAGCAGATTATTGGCCAGCGCCGCCGCCGCCGCCAGCAGCAACAGCATGTTCCACCATGGCCCCGTGGCCAGCAGGCGGATCATTCCAGCCGGGGATGAGTCCGGACCCAGCAAATAGGTCGCATAGCCGGAAAACGCCACGCCCCGTGGGTAGGCCGACATGAAGGAGGCACCAAACGGCTCATTCAGCTCGGGAAAATGCCCATTAACACACAATGCAACCAGATTCGGCGCCCAAAAGGAGAAATCGTCGTAACCGGTGGTGCGCAGGCTCAGCAGAATCAGCAGGGTCGGCGCGCCCAGCGCCAGCACCCGCCAGGCCATGCCATCCGGCACCTCCGCCCTGGACCGGAGACGCAAAAAAAGACCCGCCGCGCCAAGCACAGCCAGCACCAAAGCCACCGGCGCCAGCCCGATTGAGGTTAGACAGCCAACCGTCACGAATGCCAGGCAGGCAATGCCCCAACCCGTGAACAGCGCCGTTTCCGCCCGGCGAGCCCCCGCCAGAAAGCCGATGCCGGAGGTCAGCACAACAACCAAGGCGAAGCGCGCGGCCTGATAGAAATCCGCCGGAGCGGGTAATAAACCCGGCTGGAGACTATTCATGCATGTCCGGTCTGCTATCCACTTCTATTGCCGCATCAAGCGCGGTAGGGCCCCTTATATGGATGCCAAACCTGATCGTACAGCGCCCCCGCCAAGCTGGGCCCATCCATGCTTCGTTATTTCATCACATTAAAAAATAAAAATGATCAAGTTCGGGGTCCCGCACGCTAATCCCGGCTGCTGACGACCCACGGCTTCGTTGACTCACCTTGCCCCTTCGCGTAACGGCCAAGGCTGCTCAAAATGGCAGGAATTCAGGCAAACATGGTCCGGATCGTGCATATCGGCTACGCACCGGTATCGCTTAAAAGCCTTAATCAGCACGCCACCGGCATCAAGCTCTGCAACGGCTTCATCCGCAACGGCCACCAGGTTTTGGCGCTGTCAGACCGTGACCTCGCCCGCGCCTTCGGCTTCGGTCACCGCCGCCTGGGCCGAACCCGCTTCAACAAAATGATCCGCGACTATTGCCGCGCCCACAAGCCAGAGCTGATGGTGCTGGGCCATGCGGACATGCTGGATGCCGCCACCATCGCCGCCATAAGGCAGGATCTGCCCGGCCTGCGCGTGGTGCAATGGAACGTGGACCCGCTGTTCGAGCCGGATAATATACGCCGGATCGAGGGCAAGCAAAGCGTGGTGGACCTCACCCTCGTCACCACCGCCGGGCCCTCCATGGAAAAACTCCGCCGCCCCGGCGCGCGGGTGGGCTTCATGCCCAACCCGGTCGATCTTTCCATCGAGCGCGGCCGGGTGGACGAAATGCAACACCCGGCTTTCGATCTCTTCTATGCCTGCGGCAACCCAGACCAGCCGAAACGCGTGGTCTGCGGCCAGCCGTGGAACATGGAGGATTTCATGCGCGGCTTCATGGCCCGCCAGCCCGGCCTGCGCGCCCTCACCCCCGGCCTGTTCGGGCATGGGTTCGTGAACGGTGCGGCCTATCAGGCGGCGCTGGAACAGGCCGCCATCGGCCTCAATATCAGCCGCCGCGCCGACGATTTCCTCTATAGCTCAGACCGTCTGGCCCACCTCACCGGCAACGGGTTGCTGGCCGTCATCGAACGCGCCACCGGCTATGACCATTTTTTTGGCGATGACGAGATGGGGTTTTTCTCCAGCCTGGACGAGTTGGCCGAGCTGATCGCCCGCTACCGGGCCGACCCCGCCGCCCGAATGCGCGTGGCGGGCGCTGGCCGCCGCCGCTATGCGGATTTGTTCAATGAACGCCGTGTGGCGGCCTATATTCTGGACGCTGCCTTTAACGGCACGGATGCAACAACCTATCCCTGGCCGGACCATCCGGCCTGAGAATTCCTCACCCCAGCCATCGCCATCCGGCTGCAAGCCTTGCGGGACGGGGTTTAAGCGTTAAATCCTGTCCCCGCATCTAGTTTTTGGGTAATTGCACAATGTCCGATCTCGTTCCCGTCACTGTTCTCACCGGCTATCTGGGGGCTGGCAAAACCACCCTGCTCAACAACATCCTCACCGGCACGCACGGCAAAAAATACGCCGTGGTGATTAACGAGTTCGGCGAGCTGGGCGTGGATAACGACCTCGTGGTGGATTCCGACGAGGAAGTGTTCGAGATGAATAATGGCTGCATCTGCTGCACGGTGCGGGGCGATCTCATCCGTATCGTCAGCGGGTTGATGAAGCGGTCGCAGAAATTCGACGGCATCATCGTGGAGACCACCGGCCTCGCCAACCCCGCCCCGGTGGCGCAGACCTTCTTCGTGGACGAAGACGTGAAGGCCAAAACAAGGCTGGATGCGATTGTGACCGTGGTGGATGCCAAGCATTTCCTCGCCCGGCTTGAGGACAGCCCCGAGGCGCAGGACCAGGTGGCCTTTGCGGATGTGATCGTGCTGAACAAGCTGGACCTGGTGACACCGGAGGAACTCGCCGCCGTTAAGGCTCGGATAAAATCCATCAACCCCTATGCTGAGATTAAAACCGCCACTAAAGGCGATGTACCGGCGGACCAATTGCTTGGCCTGGGCGCGTTCGATTTAAAGCGCGTGCTTGCCAATGTGCCGGACTTCCTGGAGGAGGACAGCCACACCCATAACGAGCATCTCACCAGCATTTCCATCTCCACCGAAAAGCCGCTCTCCGCCGATAAATTCAACACCTGGATCGGCCATATCCTGCAATCCCAGGGCCAGAACATTCTGCGCACCAAGGGCATTCTGGCTTACGCGGGTGAAGAGCGGCGCTTTGCCTTCCAGGCCGTGCATATGATCGCGGATGGCGACTATCTTGCGCCCTGGAAGCCGGAGGAGAAACGCACAAGCCGTATCGTGTTCATTGGGCGAGACCTCAACCGCCCCGCCCTGCGCCGGGGCTTTGAAAGCTGCGCGGCTTAAGCCCTTTCCATGCTGTGCCATGAGCTTGGCTGGAGTGAGCCCGGCACGGCGTTCCGCGCGCTGGCGGCACATGCCCCGCTGGTGTTTTTGGACAGCGCCGCCGTGGGCGACCCGCGCGCTACCACGAGCTATATCGCGCTGGACCCCTTGGCGGTGCTGCGGCTGAACCAGGCCACAGCGCTTCCTTCCTGGCTGAAAACCGCCCGCCCGCAAGACGATGCTTGCCCGGCTGACTGGCCGTTTGCTTTCAAGGGCGGTGCCATCGGCTGGCTGGGCTATGAAGCCGGGCTGGAACTGGCGGGCATAACCACGCGCCACGCGCCCATCCCCGGCCTTGCCCCCGGCTGGTTTGGCATGTTCGATCTGGTTCTGGGGTTTGACCACGCCACCAAACGCTGCTTCGCCCTGGCGGCCGCAAGACCCGGCGAAAGTGCCGCCACGCGCATTGCCGCTCTGGCCGCACAACTTGTCACACCCGCCATCTTGCCAGCCCTGCCCGTTCTGGCCTGGCAGGCGAAAACGCCCCGCGCCGAATATGAGGCAAAGGTGGATCAATTGCGGGGCTATATCGCCGCGGGAGATGTGTTCCAGGCGAATTTAACCACCCGCTTTATCGCCCCCCGTCCGGCGGGCTTCAACCCTGCCGCCTACCATTCCGCCTTGCGCGCCCGCAGCCCCGCCCCGTTCGCCGCGTTTATAAACACGGCCGATGGCACCGCCCTTTGCAGCGCCTCGCCGGAGCGCTTCCTTTGCCTGAAGGCCAGCGGGCATGTGGAAGCAAGGCCGATTAAAGGCACCGCCCCCCGCCACGCCAACACAGCGCAGGATGCCGCCAGCGCCGCCGCGTTGCGCGAAAACCCCAAGGAACGCGCCGAGAATTTGATGATTACGGATTTGCTCCGCAACGATATCGGCCAGCTTTGCGAAACCGGCTCGGTGCGGGTGCCGGAGCTGTTCAGCGTAGAGAGCTTCGCCCAGGCGCATCATCTGGTCTCGGCGGTTACCGGCCAGTTGCGCCCCGGCGTGAGTGCCGCGGATTTGCTGCTTGCCTGCTCCCCCGGCGGTTCCATAACCGGCGCGCCCAAGCACCGGGCCATGCAGATTATCGACGAGCTGGAGGATGCCCCGCGCGGTGCTTATTGCGGTAGCATCGCCTGGATCAGCCTTGATGGCGCGATGGATAGCTCTATCATCATCCGCACTTTGGTGGCGACACCGGAGACGCTATACGCCCAGGCTGGCGGCGGCATAACATGGGACAGCACCCCGGCAGCGGAGTATGATGAGATGATGCTGAAACTCTCACCCCTTATCGCCCATGGCTGAGTTGGTCTGGCTGAACGGCGCCCTGGTTCCGGCGGGAGAGGCTGCGATTTCCGTGGCGGATCGGGGCTTCACATTGGGGGATGGGTTGTTTGAAACGCTGCGCCTTGAAGGTGGCGCGCCTCAGGATGTGCCCGCGCATTTCGCGCGCCTGGCTTCCGGGGCGGCGTTGTTGCGCCTGCCTATGCCGTTTGATGTGGCGGGGATGGCGGAAATTTTGGCGCGAACCGCCGCCGCCAATGGGCTGGCCGAGGGCGGGCTGCGGCTGACGCTGACCCGTGGCACTGCCCTGCGCGGGTTGTTGCCCCCCGCCGCGCCCGAGGTGCCAGTGCTGGCCACCGCTTTCGCGGCTTCCCCGGTGCAAGGCGTGCGCGCGATCATTGCCCGCAGCATCGCGCGCGATGAAACATCGCCCCTCTCCCGCGTGAAAACTCTGAACTATCTGCCGAATATTTTGGCCAGGCTGGAAGCGCAGGATGCGGGGGCGGAAGAAGCCATATTGCTCAACCATGCCGGGCGGGTGGCGGGGGCGAGCATTGGGAATGTCTTAGTCCGTAGCGGGGCACTCTGGCTCACCCCGCCGGTTTCAGATGGCGCGTTGCCGGGCATTCGCCGCGCCAAGCTGCTGGCGGCGGGGCTGGTGAGGCAAGCGCCTATCAGCCCCGAGATGCTGCAAAACGCCACCGCAATTTGTGTTTGCAATGTTCTGGCGGTGCGGCCCGTTATTGCGCTGGAAGGTGCCACCCTGCCCGCCATGGGTTTGGGCGAAGTTTGAGTTAGCGGGTAAGGTGATATTTGCCCGAGGAATGTTCCACGTGGAACATAATAACGCCACGTTAGATATTGAAGCTGTAGTATTTTGTTTTTTGTAGAAATTGGTTGACACGATTTTGGTTTGAAATTGGAATATTTGTTGCCGATTTTGGCTTTACCGCATGTCTCTAAGCGGGTTGGCTGGAGTGCTACAAAAGCGTGATGATTTACTTCGGGATTGCCGTCATAAGCAGAACGGCGGCAATGCCCGCTCTACTCCCATTTTCGTCATTTACGCACGCTCTCGATGCACCTGAAAGCAGACACAAGACGAAAATATAGCGTGAGAGGTTGGCAATTTATATTTTCTTCAAGTTAGTTCATTGAGCATGTAACAGTTCTTCTTCCATGTCGATTATATCTTCGTCCTTCAGGGCTATAAGAGATTATTTAAGCTGGTTGATCTGGTTGTCCTGTCTGGTCTTGTACTGGACGCAATAACTATCACCGCGGAAAAACACTAAGCTTTCTTCAAGCCCGCCAGATTCAGGCTCACTCACTCTGACAATCACAGGTTTCCCTTGAACGTCGGAGAGCAAAACTTGAACATCATCCATGAGTGCGTTTGTCCTGTCGCGGTCGATTAGGTCCGCAGGGCTATATGGTACCGCGACGCATACATCAGTGTTCGTAAGGACATACCATGTGTCGGATACGACACCTATGTCAGCTGGTAAGCTGGTTGATGGCACTATACGTGCACGTGTATCCAGGCCGGTCAAAATACCATTAGATAGCTGGAAGTTCTGATCTAAAAATCTAGGTGCATTGGGGCTATATTCGCCAACATCAAATAGTATATTCCCACCATCAGATTTATAACTGAGATAATTGAATCCAGAGCCAAAATACTTGGACAGATTAATGTTGTCAGAAGTGATCGTCAGAACTTGAAATACCAGGCCTGTGGCTTCATCAGGCTCGGCTACCGCAACAACTATATCCTTGTCGTCATCTTGAAAAACCTTTGACGCAAAACCTTGGTAATCTATGCCCGGATTTCCAGGGAAATTTTGAACAGCGTCATTCAACATTATCCCTGCATTCGGATCAAGCGTCAGTTTTCCATATCGCGTGGTGATACTTTTGACGACAGGGGTCTCTTGAGAAATAAGCGGAACAAAATTTGTAGGGCTATGATAAAAGGTTGAACTCATACGGGTTATGCTATTTGCCGCTCCTTCGTATTGCCAATTCTCTATTTTTAGGTCGTCGCCGCTAAGAATTGAAATATTAAGCTCAGAATTTTTCGCACGAACGTAATCCGCCTGTATGCAATCCTTATTCTCGAGAGATACCAATGGGCTAATGACTGGTGGACCATGAGGTGTCCATTTGACGATGTATACGTCGCTACCGGGATTGCAGTTACCGCCCGGGTTTGCCTCGATTGGCAGGAAATACGTGCTGCCGTCCATAAATATGCTCGCCGTCTCCGAGGTCTTGGTTATATCTTGCCCATAGAATGACGCTGGTGCCGGCTGATCGATCGCTTTCGAAAACAGCAGAACGTGTTCGCTCTGATCACTAGATGCCGACACGTAAGTTATTTTACCATTATCAATATTAGTATAGACGTTCAGCTTCCCGAATGGCGTTTTGACCGTATAAATTTGTTCATATGTGCCTGCATCGCCGGTGTAAGGGATGTCCTGACTGGAAATGCTTAGAGTGCCTGACTGCATAACGGTTTGACCAAAGGTCGGCGGAGCCAGGCTCACCAGCCCAAGAAAAGCGCCAATTGTGAGAGTCCGTTTCGTGTTTGCCACCAATGCCTCTGCTTTTTCGTTTCATCTTGTCAGATTAGAGGACGCTACTATGGTGCCTGTCCAGTGTCACCGGCATCAGACAGCAAGTACGGCGATTGGAGCGAAGCGTAACCCATAGCTTATTTGTCGCGCCTCGGACGCTGGGGCCCGTTTCGTGGCGTCATACTAGGATCGTTGATCGCTTAGTCTATAACCGCTTTTCGAACCGGACACACGAGACCGGACTTTTCGCTCCCGGCCTAAGATATTGGCGATGCGCGACGGAATGTCTTGCTTGACTCGAAACCCCCTACTCCCCCACCAGTGCTCTCGCGAATTCGGTCGCGTCGAAGGGGCGGAGGTCGGCGATTTGCTCACCCGTGCCCACGGCATGAATCGGCAACGAAAATTTCTCCGCCAGCGCCACCACAATGCCGCCGCGCGCAGAACCGTCCAGCTTGGTCACGATCAAGCCTGACAAATCCACCATCTCTTTAAAAATGCCCACCTGGGTCACGGCGTTCTGGCCGGTGGTGGCATCCAGCGTGAGCAAAGTGGCGTGGGGCGCGGTGGGGTCCAGCTTGCGGATCACGCGGATGATTTTCCGCAGCTCCTCCATCAAGGCGGTTTTGTTGTGCAGCCGTCCGGCTGTGTCTATCAGCAGCACATCCGCCCCGGTTTTCTGCGCGCGGCTCAGCGCGTCATGCGCCAGGCTGGCGGGGTCTGTGTTCGCGGGGGCGGTGACAACCTCGCACCCCGCGCGCTGCCCCCAAACCTGTAACTGCTCCACGGCGGCGGCGCGGAAGGTATCCCCCGCTGCCAGCATGGGTGTTAAGCCCGCCTCACGATACAATGAAGCCAGTTTGCCAATGGTGGTGGTTTTGCCTGCGCCGTTAACGCCGACCATTAAAATCACATAGGGCTTGTGCGCGTGGTCCAGCTCCAGCGGTTTGGCCACCGGGGCCAGCACGCCAGAAATTTCCGCCGCCAAAGTTTCGCGGATTTCCTCATCCGTCACTTCCTTGCCAAAACGGGTGGAGCGGAAGCCCTTGATGATACGCGCGGCCACAGCAGGGCCGAGATCCGCCGCGATAAGCTGCTCCTCCAGTTCCTCCAGCGCCTCGTCATCCAGCTTGCGCTTGGTAAAAACGGCGGTGATGCCGCCGGTGAGTTTGGCCGCGGAACGCGAAAGCCCGGCTTTAAGCCGGCCAAAGAAGGATGTGGCCATATTATAAAATCTCGGGAATTTCGCCGGTAAAGGCCGTAAGCGCCGGGCCGCGCATCAGCACATGGCCATTCTCGGCCCAGGTGATCAGCACCTCTCCGCCATCCATCTCTACCACCGCCTTGCGGCCGGTAAGGCCACGGCGATGCGCGTTAACCAAGGTGGCGCAAGCGCCAGAGCCACAAGCGAGTGTCAGCCCCGCCCCGCGTTCCCACACCCGTTGGCGAATGCGGGATCGGCTGTCGATCCGCGCGAAGCCGATATTGGCGCGCTCAGGGAAGAGGCGGTTTTTTTCCAGCATCGGGCCGATGGTTTCGATATTCAGATGCGTGAAGTCATCGATGAAGAAGGTGGCGTGCGGGTTGCCCATGGAGCA